>NZ_JBHWEB010000233.1:0-5916 GCF_042734395.1 Amycolatopsis sp. NPDC059657
CCCGCTACGACAAGCTCGCCGTCCGCTACGAGGCCACCGTGCACATCGCCGCAATCAACGAATGGCTCTAACCGACTTCGATACAGGCCCTAGCCACGCGGTGAGGGGCGCCCTTCCCGCTTCCCCGGGAAAGGCGCCCCTGCGGTTCCTCCCGCCTGAAGGAGGTTTTAGGCCGCGAAGGCCGCGTCCGACGTCTCGGGTGGGCGGCCTTCGCGGCGCAACGGGGCGGTGTCAGCCAACCCGTTGCCGCGGGATGGTCGTGGTCTCGTCGAGCGGGTCGGCGAGCTCGACGACGACGCGCCTGGTGTCGCAGCATTCGCACCAGGCGGAGCACGGCAGCGAGGACAGGTCGGCGAGCATCTGGCGGATGGTCGGCAGAGCCTGCTGATGCCCGCATTCGAGAACGTAGTGAAGTGACATCGGGTCCTCCTGCCTTGATGTGCTGTCGACGGGTGATGACCGATGGCAGGGCCATCACCCGTCGAATGCGAACTACGCCGCAACGACGACCCTCGACCCCTCGATCGCTGCCGGCGTCGCGCTCCTCGGAGTGCTGATTCGCATGGGTCAACTCTCTGTGACAAGCACGTGCAGCGCAACGGACAAACCCCGCACAAAAACCGCACAAAATGTGCGGATCCGGGGGTGTTCTATTGGCGGTTGGCCAGCGCTGCTAGCTGCGCATGAGCGTCCAGCGCACGGGGGTCGTGGAGATCGTCGAAAATGGCCGCCGCGTCCTCGAAGGCGGCGTGTGCGTCCGGTAACCGGTCGAGTGCGACGAGCGTTTCCCCGCGTGCCAGCTGGGTCTCCGCCTCACCCCAGCGCTCACGGCTGGCGCGCCGCAGCGCGAGCGCCCTGTCGAACTGGACGAGCGCGGTCGGGTACTGGTTCTGGCGCTGGTACAGCACGCCGAGGCGGTGCCGCGCCCAGCCTTCGACGGGGGTGTTGCCGAGCCGGTGGCCGATCTCCAGCGCCTGGTGCGCGGTCTGCGTCGCGTCGTCGAGCTGGTTCATCGAGCCGTACGCGGTGGAGAGCTGGTGGTGCACGATCGCGATGCCGAGGTCGAAGTCGCTGGCGGCGAACAGTTCGACGGCGATGGTGTACATGGCCTGCGCGTCGTGGTGACGGCCCAGTCCGGTGTAGACGGTGCCGAGGCCGAACGCGGCGTACGCGTGCCCACGGTCGTCTTCGAGGTGGGCGTGCAGGCGCATCGCCTCCTCCATGTGGGGCAACGCCTCGTCGTCCCGGTGCAGCTCGTGCTTGGCCGCGCCGAGGCTGTGCTGCGACCGCGCCATGCCGAGCTCGTCGCCCGCCTCACGCGCGGCGGCGAGACCCGCGGACGCGCCCGCGAGCCAGGCGCCCATGTTCTTGACCAGGTACCAGTACGGCATGAGAGTGCACGGCAGCAGCCACGCGAGCCGGGACATGCCGTGCTCGTGCGCGTTGCGCGCCAGCGCGAGCACGGTGTCGCCCTCGTTCTCGTACCAGGAGACGGCGGCGTCGTAGTCGTCGGTGAACGTGACCGGGGAGAGCCCGGTCTCGTCGACGGTGAGCGCGGGACCCGCCCAGCCCTGCGCGAGCGTGTTGCCCGCGTTCAGCCCGGTCAGGAAGTACCAGCGCAGCACGCGGTCGCGGGTTTCGGCCAACGTGGCGGGGGTTTCCTCTTTTTCGGCGCGCTCGGCCGCGTACAGCCGCAGCAGGTCGTGCAGGTGCACCCGGTCGCCGATGGTCGTCTCGGCGAGGTTGGCCGCGACGAGCGCGTCGAGGCTGTTGCGGGCGGCGCTGAGCGGCTCGCCGGTGAGCGCGGCGGCAGCGGGCGCGTCGATCGTCTTGCCGGGGAAGATGCCCAGCAGCCGGAACATGTGCGCCGCACTGGGTTTCAGCGCGCGGTAGGAGAGATCGAAGACGCTGCGGATGTCGACCGACTCGTCGGCGGTGGCGAGCATGTCGAGCCGGTGCCCTTCCGGCGCCAGCGCGTCGGCCATCGCACGCAGCGTCAGGTGCGGGTGCGTGGCGAGGTGCTCGGCGGCGATCCTGACCGCCAGCGGCAGCCTGCCGCAGCGGTGCACCACGACCTCGGCGGCCTTGCGCTCGGCGTCGACCCGCGCGGGCCCGGCGAGACGGCCCAGCAGATCGAGTGCCTCCTCGACCGGCAGCCGGTCGAGCGAAACCCTGGTCGCGCCGCTGTTCACCGCGAGCCCGAACAGGTGCACCCTGGTGGTGGCCAGCACGACGCTGCCCTGGCCGGGCAGCAACGGCTTGACCTGCTGATAGCTGCCGACGTTGTCGAGCACGACCAGTGTCGGCTTCGCCGCCAGCATCGAGCGGAACCGCGCGGTGCGCGACTCCAGGCTGGTCATGGCGGTCTCGGCCGGCGCGCCCAGCGCGCGGAGGAACTCGTTGAGCACGTCGCCTGGATCGGCGGTCTCGCCGGGCGCGAAGCCGTGCAGGTCGGCGAACAGCACGCCGCCGGGGAAGCGCTTGGCGATGGTGGCGGCCCAGTGCAGCAGCAGCGCGGTCTTGCCGACACCCGGCGCGCCCTCGATCACGATCGTGCGCGCGGCGCCCGGCGCCGGCGGGATGGCCACCGCGGCGTCGAGCTTGCGGACGTAGGCCTCGCGGCCGACGAAATTGTCGACCGCCGGCGGCAACTGCGCGGGGCGCAGCCATTCGACGTTCGCTTCTTCTTCCTGCTGTTCGGCCATGCGTTCGAGCGCGCCTTCGGCCTTCAGCGCGTTGTCCAGCTCTTTCACGACGCGGGGGCTCAGCGGGCGGTCGCCGCGCAGCATCTTCGAGATGTAGCTTTCGCTGAAGCTCGTCTGCTGCGCCAGCGCGCTCAGCGACACCCCCAACCGCCGCCGAAGCCGCTTCACCTCGGTGGCGAACCTGGTGATGTCTTCCATTTGGCCCCTCGCCAATTATCGCGGGCAATGACCTATCTGAGGAGCGGTGCAACTCCTTCGATAAAAATCTTCACCCACTGCTGCCACGCACAGTCACCGTAAGCATGTGCCCCAGAACCCCGTCTGCCTACCGGGTGACCTTGATCTGGGCAATTTCTCACGAATGACTTCACTCTATGGAACGACTACTGCTGGGTAATGTTACGCAAGATCGATTGGCTATGCGTGTTCGTGACCGAAGAATTACAGCGCCATTCGATCACAGGACCCGATCAGCCGGAGACCCTCCCATACGCTGACCTGGTTCGCGGTCAGCACGGGCTTGCCGATCCGCGCCGCGAGCTCGTCCAGCCAGGCCACGGTGTGCAGCGCGGTGTCGGGCACCAGCACCGCCTCGGCGCCAGGGTGGTCGTTGGCCGCGACGAATTCCAGCACCTCCTCGCGTCCGAGCGTGCCGACCTCGGCCGCGGTGATCACGCCCCGCCACCCGAGCGACACCACCTCGATCCCGGCCGTCGCGAGAAAGTCGACAAAGCGACGCGCGACGTCTTCCGGGTAGGTGGCCGCGACCGCGACCCGGGTCAGCCCGAGATGCCGGACGGCGTTGACGAACGCGAAGGAGGTGCTCGACGCGGGCACGCCGGCCGCCGCGCTCAGCTCGGCCACCTGCCGCATGGCACCGTCCCAGCCGAACACGAAGCTCCCGCTCGTGCAGGCCCAGACGATCGCCGAGATGTCCTCGAGCCGCCTGGCACCCTCGGCGAGCACCTCGTCGCCACCGATGTCGAGCAGCGCGTCCACCCGGTGCGCGTCGACCCGCATCTCCGTGTGCGCCAACGGAAGTTCGACACCGAGCCGCCGCGCCATGGCCGGGTATTCGTCTTCGGCGCTGAAGCCGGGGTACAGGAATCCGACGCGGGGCATGGTCCTCCTCAAGCGGCGTGCGGCTGGGTCGCCTGGACGAGCAGTTGTTCCTCGGCGGACGCGCGGAAACCCATGGACCGCAGCGCGGACCACATGGTCACCTGGTTGGCGGTGAGCACCGGCTTGCCGAGCAGCCGTTCGAGCGGGGCGATGATGTCGTAGGTGGGAACGTTGGTGCAGCTGATGAACAGGCCCTGCGCGTCGGTGTCGTCCACATCGGCCACCGCGCGGATGACCTCCGCGTAGCCGACCTTCCAGATGTGGCTGAGCAGTCCCAGCCCGACACTCGACACGACTTCGACGCCGTGCTCGGCGAGGAAGTCCAGCAGTCGCTGGGTGACGCTGTCGATGTACGGCGTGACCACCGCGATCTTGGTCATGCCGAGCAGCCCGAGCGCTTCGATCAGCCCGCCGGACGTGCTCGACGCCCGCGGCGCGCCGGCTTCGAGCATGCTCTGGACCAAGGCCCGTTCACCCGCCGCCCCGCCGACGAAGCTGCCGGACGTGCAGGCGTACACCACGCTGAGCGGCTCCGGCGCGAGCACGTCACGCGTCGCGCGTCGGATGCTGTCCAGTTCGCTCAGCGCTTCGGCGAGTTCGACGGTCACCGGCGCGGGCGTGAACGGCAGCCGTGTCAGGTACAGCGAGACATCGGGCGGCGCCCAGCGCCAGAGCT
This sequence comes from Amycolatopsis sp. NPDC059657, assembly GCF_042734395.1. Classification (NCBI taxonomy): domain Bacteria; kingdom Bacillati; phylum Actinomycetota; class Actinomycetes; order Pseudonocardiales; family Pseudonocardiaceae; genus Amycolatopsis; species Amycolatopsis sp. NPDC059657. The sequence goes on from NZ_JBHWEB010000233.1 coordinate 4,504, forward strand.
CGCGGTCGAGCGCGAAGTCGAACGGCGCGATCACCCCGACCCCGTGCTGGGCCAGCAGCTCGGGCCCGATGGGGTACTCGGGCATCAGTCCGTGATCCGGCGGTACACCAGCCGCTCGCCGACCCCGCCCGACCGCCAGACGTCGTTGCAGGCCTCGGCCATCTCATCGAGACCTTCGACGATGGTCCCGTACACATTCCCCGGCACCCAGCCGACGTCCCCGTTGAGCAGCAAGTTGTTGCGCCCGTAGAAGATCGCGAGGTCGATCACGCCGGGCAGCGCGTCGATGCCCTTCTCTTCCTTGAACTTCCGGTCGAGCATGCCTGCGGAGAACGAGAACAGCACGACGTCACCGGGGATCGGGGTGACCGTCGGGTTCTCCTGCGGGATCTCGGCGAACCGCTCGACCATCGCGTAGACCTCGTTGCGCGCGTACTTCGCGTGGTACGCGTCGCCGTACTGAGGCAGGTGTTCCCAGACCGCGTCACACGTCAGCGGCGCGTCTTTGTCGAGCAGCTCGGCCACACAGGTGACGCCGCGCTTTTCCAGCGAAATGGACATCCTCCTGGCCATGACGCACCTCCAACGTCCACCCGTGCCTCCGCCTCACGCAGATTGTCGACAATCCTACGAGTGCGGTCGGCTCGGGTCAATGCCGTGCCGTGCTACTGTTCTGGAGCGCCCCGTATGGGCCTATCGCATGGAGGTAGCGGCTTCTCAAGCCACTGGTGAGAACAGCCTTGTTCTCTCGTGCGTTTCAGGCATACGGGGTTCTTTTGTGCTGTCTTGCTGTGGTCGTCGCCCTCCTTTCTTCGACGAAAGGAAATGCATGACACAGACCGATCGAGTTCGCGGCATGGGTGACTTCCTGGTGGAGGTCCACACCTGGCTACGCAAGGAACTCGCCGAGATCCTTGCCCAGGTCGATGCGGTCGCCGAGGGCCGAGCCGACGTGACCATCGAGCGGCTTTCGGCCGATTTGCGCGCCCACTGCCTGTCTTTCTGCGGCGCGTTGACCAAACACCACACCGGCGAGGACATGGGCGCCTTTCCCATGCTCGCCGGTCAATTCCCGGAAATGGCGCCGGCGCTGAAGAAACTCGGCGAAGAGCACAAGGTGGTCTCCGCGCTGCAGAAGGAGATCCAGCGCCTCGTCGACAGTCACGTCCCCGGCGAGAGCGATGTCCTCGAACTCCGCGCCAACCTGGGGGAGCTCGCCGCCAAGCTCGAGGCCCACTTCGACTACGAGGAGCGGACCGTGGTCACCGCGCTGAACACGACCCCTGCGCCCTACTGAAAGACTCGTGAGTGTTCCCGACGGTTCTAATCCGAAAATAATGGTGAGTGGGCGCGCGTCAGCACCCGGCGGAGCCGGGTGGTCTTGGTAGCCGGTTGGCTGCTCAGGCGACGGGT
>NZ_JBHWEB010000234.1:0-5620 GCF_042734395.1 Amycolatopsis sp. NPDC059657
GCCTCTTGCCGTGCGGTGATCGCTCCGGATCAGGTCGGAGAAGCGGTGGTCGCCGGGCTGGTGCCAGCCGTGTCGTGGGCGAAGGGGTGCGCAACGCGGGAAAGTCGTGGACGGACCGTTGGTGAAGGATTTCCCTCGGACGAAAATGGGACCCGCCCGGCTTGCCCACCTGTGCCGTTCGCTCGCTGACACTCACGATGAGGATTCCGCGCAGTTCTGCTGGAGCTGCGGCGGGCACACCGGATTCTTGAACGGGAGATGGCATGAAGGTACTCGGTTCGGCGCGGCTCGACCGCGACACGAGGAAGAAGTCACGGACGAGGCGTCTCGCACTCGTGGGAGCGCTGGGTGTGCTCACGGCATCGGTGCTGGTGTTGCCGGGACAGGCGGTCGCGGCGACGAAGTGCGACGCTCCGCGGGGTCAGTCCTGCCTCGGAGTCATGAAGAACACCCCGCTTGCGAGCAGCATCAGTGTCAACGGAGTCTGTGTCCCGAACCTCGGCTCCAGCCAGACCCGGCCCGGCATCAAGGTGCCCGCCGACGGCAAGTGGTGGAATCCCCCTGTGCTGCCTTACGGCGACCGGAACTGCGGATCCGGTTCCCAAATCACAGCGGGTGTGGTTGTCGGGTGGGACGCCAGACCCGACAACGACAACTTCCGGTGGGTGACCATCACGACGTCTGGCTTTGGTGTGGACTGAGTGTGACCAGAGGGATTTCTTGACGGGACGATTAGTGAAGGATTTCCCTCGGATGCCGGCGGAACCGCCCGGTTCGCCCATTTGGGCCGTTCGCTCGCTGACACTCATGGTGAGGATTTCGCGCAGTTCTGCTGGAGCGGCGAAGGTCGTGCAGGATTCCTGAACAGGAGATGACATGAAGTTACTCAGCTCGGCGCGGCTCGACCGTGACCTGAGGAAGAAGTCGCGGGCGGGGCTCACGCTGCTGGGAGCGCTGGGTGTGCTCACGGCATCGGTACTGGTGCTGCCGGGACAGGCGGCCGCGGCGGTGCGATGCGACGCTCCGCAGGGTCAGTCTTGTCTCAAAATCGTGAACAGCCACCCCCTTGTCGGCAGTGTCCGTGTCGGCGGAGCTCCGGTCTCGAACGTCGGTTACACCAAGCTCGCTGTTCCCAGCATCAAGGTGGCTGCGGACAGCGCACGCGGCAACCCCGCTGTCCTGCTTTACAATGACCGGAACTGTCAAGACGGTCTCTCGCAGTCAAGTGCGGGTATTGGGTGGGCCGCTAAGCCTGACAATGACAACTTCCGGTCGGTGTACATCACGTTTGGCAGTGCTGCCGGCTGACGGCTCGGAGGCGCGTCGTCGCCTTTCATTCGCCCTTGAGGGCTTCGACGAACGCGGCGGTGCCCGCAATGGCAGGCACCGCCGCGTTCGCGTGTCAGCACGGCGCGGTCGGCGGACGGTAGAGCACCAAGCGAATCAGCCCGGGCTGAACGCGTCAACGCCGCGAAATGGTTCGCCGAGCGGGTTCACCAGACGGTCTTGACCGGCCGTGCTCAGATCGTGCACCTGGCGACGATGTGCTGGGTGCCATTGTTGGTGATGCTGAAGCAGTGGCCGCGGGTGCGCGGCATAAAAAATTCGTGGAACCGTTGCCCGGGAACATCGATCCAGATGTGGGCCCATCCGCCGTCGCCGCAGTTCCCGAAGCGCCAGCTCACCTCGCCTAGTCCCTTTTTGCTGGTCGCCTGCCAGTGGTCGACGTTCTTGCCATTGCCGTCGTAAAGATCGGCGTACACCGACCACCGCGCCTTGTCGTAGTAAACCTTAACACCGAGGTATTCGTCCGGGCAGGTGTCGCGGGCCGCCTTGGTGGCGGCTTCCGATGGCGACGTCGCCACCAAGGTGAGACTGGCCGCGGCCATCGTACTCAACACAACACTGAAGATTTTCTTCATGCGCATGGTCGTCGTACTCCTTGTTCTTTTTAAGCGCCTCATCGAATGGCAGCTCCGGAAACACGTCATGTGACGTTTCACAATGGTAGGCCTGCGACCGTGCGATGAGGGCCCCGATGTCTCGAAATTCGCGTTTTTCGGATTTGGTGGCGCTGCCGATCGGGCCGAACTTTTGGGCGTGCTCACCGTATCGGAGAAACAGCCGCTCGCCTGTTGTCTTCCCCGATGTCGAGGTGCTTGCCGAGGTACTGGGCCGTGAGGCCGTGACGGTCGCGCGCGAGGAGCCGCGGTGTTCCGGTGGCGACGATCATGCCGCCCGCCGCTCCGCCGCCGGGGCCCATGTCGATGAGGTGGTCGGCGTTGGCGATCATGTCGAGGTCGTGCTCGATGACGATGACGGTGGCGCCCTTGTCGGTGAGGCGTTGGATGACCGCAAGGAGGGTGCGGATGTCGAGTGGGTGCAGGCCGACGCTGGGTTCGTCGAGGACGAAGAGGGTGTCGGCCTGGTCGCGGTCGAGTTCCGAGGCGAGCTTCAGGCGTTGTGCTTCTCCGCCGGACAATGCCGTCGTGGCCTCGTTGAGGGTGAGGTAGCCCAGTCCCAGCTCGACGAGTGCCCGCAGCCGCGCCGGGACCCGGCGCATGTCCTCGATGTGCTCGATCGCCTGCCGGACGGTAAGGGCGAGCAGGTCGGGCAGGGTGATTCCCTCGCGCGGGTATTCGACGGCCGCCGGAGCGTACCGGGAGCCTGCGCAGTCCGGGCAGACGATGTCGACGTCGGGAAGGAACTGCACGTCGAGCGAGACCTGGCCGGTGCCTTCGCAGCGGGGACACCGCAGCGACCCGGTATTGTAGGAGAAGTCGCCGGCGGTCAGGCCACGCTCTCGCGCCGCCGGCGTGGCCGCGTAGGCACGTCGGAGTTCGTCGAGAACACCGCTGTAGGTGGCGACGGTGGAGCGGACGTTGACACCGATCGGGGTGGCGTCGACCACGTTGACCCGGGTGACGCCTGCGGCGTCCACGGCCTCGACCCAGGCGGGAAGCCGCTCGCCGGAGGCTTTCGCTTCAAGCGCCGGTACGAGGCTTTCGAGGATGAGCGTGGTCTTTCCCGATCCGGACACGCCGGTGACGGCGGTCAGGCGTCCTTGCGGGATGTCGACGTCCAGCGCGTGGACGGTGTGCAGCGGGCGGGTGGACAGGTGGATGCGCCCGTGCTCGAACACCTCGTCCTCGCCTGCCTGGTGCCGCACGACGACGGGTTCACGCCCGACGAGAAAGCCGCCGAGAAGTGACTCCGGATGCTCGGCGAGGGTTGGCACGTCGCCGGTCGCGAGTACGCGCCCGCCTTCGGTACCCGAGCCCGGGCCGATCTCGATGAGCCAGTCGGCCTCGCGCAGAACTTGGACGTCGTGGTCGACGAGCACAACGGAGTTGCCGTCCTTCAGCAGGTCTCGCAGGACACCGAGCAGTCCGTCCACATTCGACGGATGCAGGCCGATGGAAGGCTCATCCAGCACGTAGAGCACGCCGGTCGTCTGGTTGCGCACCGCGCGCGCCAGCTGTACGCGTTGCCGCTCACCGGTGGACAGGGTGGAGCCGGCCCGGTCGAGGCTGAGATAGCCCAGTCCCAGATCGAGCAAGCGGCGCGCGGTCTCCAGCAACTTGGCGACGATGTCCCGCGCCATCTGGTGCATGTCCCGTGGCAGGGAATCCCCGATGGTGGGCACCCAGCGGACGAGCTCGTCGAGGGTTTTGGCGGTTGCCTCGGCGAGGTTGATCCCGTTCACGAGCGAGGCCCGCGCCTGCTCGCTGAGCCGGGTGCCATGGCAGCTGCGGCACACCTGGGCACTGATGAACTTGCTCACCCGGTTGAGCCCGCGCTCGCTGGTGGCCTTGTCCAGCGCCTCCTGCACGGCCAGCCGGGCGTTGCGGTAGGTGAAGTTCAGCTCGAACAGCTTGCCGTTCTTGGACGGGACACTGATGAGGCGCTTTTCGGCAGGGCCGTGCATCACGGTGGCACGCTCGTCGGCGGTCAGTTCCGCGTACGGCACCTCGGTGCGCACGCCGAACTCCGCGACGACCTGCGGCATCACCGTCAAGCCGAACATGGACCACGGCGCGACGGCCCCTTGTGCGATGGTGAGGGAGGGATCGGGGACGAGGCGCTCCTCATCGATCTCCCGGACGATCCCGGTTCCGGTGCAGTGCGGGCACGCGCCGTCGGAATTGAAGGCCAGCGACTCCGCGCCAGGCGGGTAGAAGGTGACGGCGCACACCGGGCAGGTCAGGTCGAGGTTGAGGGCCACATCGATCGTCGGCTCCTGGCGATGGCCGTTCGGGCAGCAGTGCGAACCCAGCCGGGAGTACAGCAGGCGCAGGACGTTGAGCAGCTCGGTCGAGGTGCCGAAGGTGCTGCGTACCCCGGGAACGCTCGGGCGCTGACGCAGGGCGAGTGCGGCGGGGACATGTGTGACACTGTCGACGTCCGCGCGCGGGGCATGTGACATCCGGCGGCGGGTGTAGGTCGACAGCGCTTCGATGTACCGCCGTGACCCTTCCGCGTACAGCACTCCCATCGCCAACGATGACTTGCCGGACCCGGAAACACCCGCGAGTGCGACAAGTTTGCGCAGCGGGACCGTGACGTCGATGTCCTGGAGATTGTGCACCCGTGCACCGCGCACCTCGATCGACAGAGGTTGATCATCGATGTGCGTGTCCATCAGCGACTCTTTCCTTCAGCGGCCGTTCATATTTCCTGGAACTTGCTTCCAAGGAAACTATACTGGCGTCGGCGCGTGCGGAGCGAGGAATCCGAGGAGGAAGCCGTGGTAGACCTGAGGATGCTGTACACCGACCTGATCCGCTTCGAAATCGAGCTGTGGGGTGCCGTCGACGCTCGCCTGCGGGCGGCCTGTGACCTGCAACTCACGTGGTTCGAGGTGATGCGGCTGCTCGACGAGCGGGCCGGATGCCGGGTACTGGACATCGCGGAGGAGTTCCGGATCACGGTAGGCGGCACCAGCAAGGTCGTCGATCGGGTCGAAGCCGCAGGCTACTGCGTACGGCGCCCCAATCCCGACGACAGGCGTTCTTCCATCGTCGAGCTCACCCCTTCCGGCAGACGCACGCTGGCCAAGGCGACGAAGGTCTTCGACGAGGAGCTGGAGGCCCGGATCGGCTCGGTGCTCCCGGAGCGGGCGCTCGACCAGCTGGCGACGGCACTCGCGGGACTGCGCGCCGCGTACCGCGCGAAGGGGTCGTGAGTGTGGCGAACGGTTCTAACCGTCGGCAACACTCACGACCCACGGCCGTTCTCGCTCAGGTGAGGCTGACGTACTGCGTGTTGGGCAGAGGATAGCTCGAGACGAGAGCGGAGACGGCCTTGGTGGAGGCGCCAGTGCACCCGCTTGAATCGAATGCGCTGACGACGATCCGGTCACCGCCGTTCAGGGTTACGCCGGGAACGGTTACCCATCCCTCGCCGTGGGAGGGGAGGGGATGGCAGTGGCCGACCCCACCGTTGACGGCGACCTTCACAGCATGCGTGCTCGGATGTACGCCCGCCGAGAGGGCTTTCGTCGTGGCGGCGTTCGCGCCCGGCGCGAACGCGAGCAGCGCGACACCCGCGACAGTGCCCATGAGGACCTTACCGAACATCTTCATTCCATCTCCGATCGCAAAGCGGGAGTGCATGGAGA
>NZ_JBHWEB010000235.1:0-5544 GCF_042734395.1 Amycolatopsis sp. NPDC059657
GGTTAGAACCGGCCGTACCACTCACGACCCCCAAGACGAAGGCCCCCGCCAAGTGCTGGCGAGGGCCTTCGCTGGAACTGGAACGGTTACTTCGCCGGGACCGTCTGGGTGCCGGTGTTCTGGCCGATGACCCGCACGGACGGCGAGCCGCCCTTGAGGTCGGCCGTGTTGTAGGTCGCGGTGAGCGTGATCTGCTCGCCTGGCCACAGGCTGACCGCGTTGTCGTTCCACTCGACCGGGAGGACCGGGACGCCGCCGGACACGACCTTCGCGTCCAGGTAGAACGCCGGGATCTTGCCGGTGCCGGTGTTCTTGAGCGTGACCTTGGTCGTGGTCTTGTCACCGGAGGTGGTCGAGGTCGCGGTCGCCGAGACCGTGGTCGGCTTCAACGAGTTCAGCGTCGACATGTCCGCGAACGCGCTCTGCGGCTTGTAGTACCAGTCCGTGTCGTCGTTGGTGTAGTTCCAGTCGACCTTGTCCGCCTTGGTGGACAGCCAGTACACGTTGCGGCTGACCTCCTTGCCGGACGAGTCGGTCAGCGTCAGCTTGACCAGATAGGCGCCGGACAGGCCGCTGATCGACGGGATGGTCACGGCGGTGGACTTGCCGCCGTTGGCGGGGACCGAGACGGTGGCGGTCTTGCTGAACTTCTCGGTGCCGTCCAGGTTGTACACCTTGGCGGAGGCCTTGAGGCCGCTCGCGGTGCTCGGGGTCTTGTTGATCACCACGACCGAGTTGTTGTCGTACGAGTACTGGATGTGCAGCGGCTCGTTGGCCTTCTTGACGCCGAAGTAGGCGCCACCCTGGTCCATGTACCGGTCGAAGAGCTGCCAGTGCAGTGAGGTCCAGGGGCTGTTGAGCATCCAGTAGATGAGGCCGGTCGAGGGGTTCGACGAGTCGGTGTAGTTCCGTGCGTGCGACTCGTACTCGGCGCGGACGTTCTCGTACTGCGACAGCTGGGACTTCCTGACCCACTCTTCGAGGCTCGACGACTTGCCGTAGCGCTTGTCGAGCGCGGTGCCGTAGATCTTCAGGTTGTTGAAGACGGCCGATTCCGATCGGTGGTAATGCGTCCCGGCGGGGTTCTTCCACATGGCCTCGAGCTCGCTCGCCGACATCATCCGCTTCAGCGTGTCCAAGGTCGGGATGTTCACGCCGGCGCTGGTCTCCGAGTTGAATCCCCACGCGCCGCCGCTGTCCGAGTGCGACTTGTCGTACCAGTAGACGGGCGGCACGTACTCGTACGGGCCGTTCATCTTCATGCCGGACTTGCCCAGGATGGGCGTGGTCTGCGTCTTCGCGGCGTTCATGATCGGGACGTCGAAGTCCGCGGCCTTGATCGCGTCCAGGTAGTCCTTTTCCTGCCGGGCGGTCGGCGCGAAGTCACTGCCGATGTGGAACGAGATCACGCTCGGGTGGTTGCGCAGCCGCTCGGCCTCGCCGGTCATCGAGAGCTTGGCCGTGACGTAGTCTTCCGGCTTCCACTTCTCGCCCTGCTCGCCAGTGCCGCTTTCACCTTCCCACTTGTCGCAGCATTCCCAGCCGGGCATGGTCAGGATGCCCATCTCGTCGGCCATGTCGAAGAAGTCGTCTCCCTCGATGTGGCCTTCGAGCCGAACCGTGTTCATGCCCATGTTGAGCACGTAGCTCAGGCGGGTCCTGGCCTGCGCCGGGTCCCAGCGCATGAAGAGATCCGGCGAGTAGCCGCCACCGAGGATCAGCAGCTGCTTGCCGTTGATCGAGTACTGGCGGCCTTCGCCCCTGATCGGGGCCTTGACCTCGCGGACGCCGAACTTCTCGCTCGCGTCGTCGGACGCCGAGCCGTTGACGTCGGCGGTCAGCTTCAGGTCGTAGCGGTGCTGGCCGCCCATACCCGCGGGCCACCAGACGTTCGGGTTGTCGAGGCCGACCACGGGGAAGGAGACGTTCTTCTTCTCCTTGGCGGCCAGCGAGACGTTCTGGCTGATCGCGACGCCCGCGACGGTGCCCGAGACGGTCGTGGTGACCGGGGCGTCGGAGTCGTTCCGGACGTCGACCTCGGCGGTCAGGTCCGCATGCTTGAGGTCGCTCGCCAGCTTGGTGTTGACGTGCGCGCCACGCAGCGCGACCGGGCCGCTGCGGCGGACCAGCACGTCACGCACGATGCCCATGTTCTTGTCAGGCGGGGTCTGCGCCCAGTCGATCCAGCCCATGGTCAGGTCGCGGTTCGGGTCGTTCGGGTAGATCTTCAGCGCCACCGCGTTCGCGCCCGGCTTCACCACGGAGGTGATGTCCAGGTCGTGGCGGGTGTACGAGCCGGCGACCTGCTTGCTGTCGGCGATCTTCGTGCCGTTGACCCAGACGTCCGCACGGGAGAGCACGCCCGAGAAGTCGAGGTAGGTCCGCTGCGCGGTCGAGTCCACGTTCAGCTGGGTGCGGTACCACCAGGGCACCGTGAAGTCCGCCGGGTTGGCGGCCTTCATGTTGGTCGAATAGAACGGGTCCTGGTACTTGCCGTTCTCCAGCAGGCCCGCGAAGACCGTGGAGCGGGGAGACACCGGGTACCAGCCGCTGGTCGAGAAGTCCGGCTTGCTCACCGAGGAGTCGTCACCGACCTTCGCGGACGACTGGATGAGGTAGCCGGGGAGAGCCGCCTCCGCGCCCGCGCCGGAGGGCACGGAGAGCGCGGTGGGTGCCGCGGCGGTGGCCGCGGGCGCACCGCTGGCCTGCGGTAGCACGGCCGCGCCGCAGACGGCGGCGACCAACGCGGTGGTCGTCACCAACCGGACCGCGGTTCGTGGATTTTTATGCCTGGACTTCACAGATGCGTCTCCTCGGGCACAGGGCGGCGGGGATTGAAAGCGACCGGAAATGTCTCTTATGTGAGTAACCGATTGCCGCCGATGCTAGATGGCGCCGGGAGGCCGGGCAATATCTGACGGTGGATTATCAACTTGATTGCACGCAATTGTGTAATGGTCCGACCAAACTGGTCTTGACCAGCTTGTTCCGGTTGTTTAAGGTACAGATGTAAGCGCTTTCAACATATCGCAGAACGACTATTCGACAGTAAAGCGCTCTCGCCCCGCATCCGGTCAGAAAATCGACCAGCCGGTCAGCGTGGTGAACCGGTCGAGTGCCGCGACCCCGGCGACGGAGTTGCCGCGCGCGTCCAGGCCGGGGCTCCACACGCAGACCGCGCAGCGGCCGGGCACGATCGCGAGGATCCCGCCGCCGACGCCGCTCTTGCCGGGGAGGCCGACGCGGTAGGCGAACTCGCCTGCCGCGTCATAGGTGCCGCAGGTGAGCATCACCGCGTTGATCCGCTTGGCCGCGCTGAGGCCGAGTAGCCGGGTGCCGTCGTTGCGGACGCCGTGGCGGGCCAGGAACACCGCGGAGCGGGCGACGTCGGCGCAGGTCATCGCGATGGAACACTGGCGGACGTACTGGTCGAGCACCGCGGGCACCGGGTTGCGCATGTTGCCGTACGAGGCCATGAAGTACGCCAGCGCGCGGTTGCGGTCGGCGTGCCCGGCTTCCGAGCCCGCCACGTCGGCGTCGATGCCGATCCCGGCGTTGCCGCTTTCCTCGCGCAGGAAGGTGAGCAACGCGCCTGCTGCGTCGCCGTGGCTGGCCAGCTCGTCGGTCACCACGAGCGCGCCCGCGTTGATGAACGGGTTGCGGGGAATGCCGTCTTCGTTTTCGAGCTGTACCAAGGAATTGAACGGATTACCCGACGGTTCGCGGCCCACCCTGGTCCACACACTGTCGCCGTGCGCGAGCGTCAGCGCGAGTGTGAAGACCTTCGACATGCTCTGGATCGAGAACGGCTGTCGCCAATCCCCGACGCCGTGCACCGAACCGTCGACCTCGGCCACCGCCATGCCGAACCGGCGCGGGTCGGCCTGCGCCAGCGCGGGAATGTAATCAGCGACGGCGCCACGGCCGATTTCGGGCGTGACGTCATCGGCTATCCGGTCCAGCAGCGCCGCGAGATCCACGACCGCAGCCTAGCGACACACCGATGGTGATCTGTGGCACACCTTAAGTCTTCCTTAGCGGGCTTGGTGACTTGCCGCACAAAGCCCTAGCGTCTGGCAACCATGGATTCCTCGCTGCTCACCGAAAAAGGTGAAAGCTATTCAAAAGCACTGGGCAACCGCCAAGTGCAGATGATCGCCATCGGCGGCGCGATCGGCGTCGGCCTGTTCCTGGGCGCCGGCGGCAAGCTCCACCAGATCGGCCCGTCGCTGGTGCTCTCGTACGCGATCTGCGGCGTGGCCGCGTACTTCGTGATGCGCGCGCTCGGTGAACTTGTGCTGCACGAGCCGAGTTCGGGGAGTTTCGTCACCTATGCCCGCAAGTTCATCGGGCCGTGGGCCGGGTTCGCGTCCGGCTGGATGTACTGGGTGAACTGGGCGATGACCGGGATCGCGGAGATCACCGCGGTCGCGATCTACGTGCACAAGTGGCTGCCCGACGTGCCACAGTGGATCACCGCGCTGGTGGCGCTCGGCGTGCTGCTGGCGGTGAACCTGCTTTCGGTGAAACTGTTCGGCGAGCTGGAATTCTGGTTCTCGGTGGTCAAGGTGCTGGCCATCGTCGTCTTCCTGGTCACCGCGGCCGGCCTGGTGCTGACCAGCGCCGACATCGGCGGCACCCCGGCGGGTCTGCACAACCTGACCGGCCACAGTGGATTCTTCCCGGCCGGCGTCGGCATGGCGCTGATGACTTTGCAGGCGGTCATTTTCGCGTACTCCGCGATCGAGGTCGTCGGCATCGCGGCAGGCGAGACCAAGGACGCGCGCACGGTGCTGCCGAAGGCCATCAACAGCGTCATCTGGCGGATCGGCGTGTTCTACGTCGGCTCCGTGCTGATGCTGGCGATGCTGCTGCCCTGGCCGTTCTACAACGGCGACGAGAGCCCGTTCGTCACCGTGTTCAGCAGGCTCGGCATTCCCGGCATCGGTGACGTGATGAACGCGGTCGTCCTCACCGCCGCGCTGTCGAGCTGCAACTCGGGGCTCTACTCCACCGGCCGCATCCTGCGCGCGCTGGCCGACAAGGGCGAGGCACCCAAGTTCGTCGGCCGGATGAGCGCCCGCCACGTGCCCTACGGCGGCATCCTGTTCACGTCGGCCGCGTACGTGCTCGGCGTGGTGCTCAACTACCTGGTCCCGAAGGACGCGTTCGACATCGCGATCGCCATCGCCTCGCTCGGCGTGATCACCACCTGGGCGACGCTGATCTTCTGCCAGCTGCGCCTGCGCCAGGCCGCGCTGCGCGGCGAGGTCGAGCGGCCGTCCTACCGGATGCCGCTGGCGCCCTACAGTGGTTGGGCCACACTGGGTTTCCTCGTGCTGGTCGTCGTGCTGATGGCCTTCTCCGACGGCGCGGAGAAGATCGCGTTCTACTCGATCCCGGTGCTGGCCGTGGTGCTCGCGGTGGGCTGGCGCGTCGTCGCGAAGAAGCAAAAGGTCGGCTGAGCCGCCTTGGGGTCGTGGGGTGTTGGGTGGGGGAAATAAAAAGGGGCACACACACACACCACCGCACAGCCCGAGACGG
>NZ_JBHWEB010000236.1:0-5324 GCF_042734395.1 Amycolatopsis sp. NPDC059657
GATCTTGTTTTGTCTTCACAAACACTCATGATCACCGTGGTGGCCGCACCTATTTCACCGACACGCCAGCCACATTACGAACTACAGCTGGAGTACTAGCCGCCCGCGACGCTCACGAGCCTTTCCAGCGCCTCGGGACTGCCGCAATGCTCGGCCCAGCCGGCGGGCGTGCTGTCGAAGAGACCGTCGCGGATGCCTGGGTCGGCGCCCGCGTCGAGCAGGACGCCGATGACGTCGAGCGAGTTGTTCTGCGCGGCCAGGTGCAGCGCGGTGACGTCCTTGCCGTGCCCCGGTCCGCCGAAGGTGGCTTGGGCGTTGACGTTCACGCCGAGTTCGACGAGCTTGCGCACGGCCGCGGCCTTGCCTTGCGCGGCGGCCCAGAGCAGCGGGGTGCCGCGATAGACGTCGGCCTCGAGATCGGCGCCTTTCGCGACGAGCGCCTCCAGAGCTTCGGTGCGGTCGTTGCGAGCGGCCCAGGTGAGCGCTTCGTTCAGTACTTCGGTCGGGTCGTCGGCCGGCTGCCAGCGCGGGAAACCGCTGTGCGGCCGGTAAAACTGCCGATGCTCGCCGCCTGCGCCGTCGAGCAGATCGATGCGCCCGAGCCCGGCCGCGACCCGGAGATTGCCGGGCGCGAGGCTGTGCTCGGCGAGCTTTTCGGCGGCTTCGCGGTTGCCCCAGAACAACGCGACGACGAGTGGGGTGCCTCCGTCGCCGCGTGCCGAGACGTCGGTGGGCGCGCCCGCTTCGAGCAGGAGATCGAGCAGGAGCGGGAGATTGCTGTAGGCGGCCTGGTGCAGGGGAGTCCAGCCGTGGACGTTGCCCCGCGACGGGTCGGCGCCGCGGTCGAGCAGTACCTTGCCGAGCCGCTCGTCGCAGGTCGCGCCCGCCATGCCGAGCAGGTCGTTTCCGTTGGTACCACGGATATGCACGACCTCGGGATGCTCGTCGACGATGGCCGCGAGCCCGTCGAGATCCCGGCTTTCGACCGCCCGGTACGCCCGCGCGAAAGGCTCGTCGCCCACCTGCGAAACGTGCTTGAGCAGTTCACGCCACGTCGCGAAACCGTGCTCACGCGCGAGCGCGGTCCGCGCGCCCTCCGCGGTGAGCGGCAGCTCCCCGAACGCCGCGACCGCCCCGGGCGTCCCGTCCTCGGCGGACGCGAGCAGCCCGAGGGCGCGGTCGGCGTAGTACTCGGGGTCGGAGTGGTAGGCCTGCATTTTCCCAGCCTAGGGGTCGTGAGTGGTACGGCCGGTTCTAACCGGTCATACCACTCACGACCTCTTTGAGGGTGCGCCACTCGGCGAGCGGGATGTCGTCGTTCCCGGTGAGCACCTGCAGGCAGACGTGGTCGGCGCCCGCGTCGAACTGCGCACGCACGCGCTCGGCGATGGCGTCCTCGCCGACCGGGACCAGTGCGTCGACCAGGCGGGGTGAGACAGCGGCTTGCTCGGCGTCGGTGAAGCCGAGGCGGCGCAGGTTCGCCTGGTGGTGCGGGGCGAGCTTGACGTAGAGCCCGACGTGTTCGCGGGCCAAAGCCGGATCGAAGGTGACCGCCTGCTCGACCGCCAGGAACTTGCCAGGTCCCAGCACGCCTCGGGCGAACGCCGTGTGGGAGACCGGGACGAAGTACGGGTGCGCGCCGTCGGCATGGTCGCGGGCGACCTCGAGCATGCGCGGGCCGAGTGCGGCGATGACCCGGGTCGGTGCGGGCTCGGCCAGTTCTTTGTCCAGTGCCGCAAGGTAGTCGCGGATCGACGTGACCGGACGTGCGCCGACCCGATGGCCGCCGAGGCCGTGGATGAACCGGCCGGGATAGGCCTGGTCGAGCAGGCGTTCCGCGCCCGCCGCCGCGGCCGGTTCGCGCAGCGCGATCTGGGCGATGCCGGTGGCGACGCGCAGTCGTGACGTCGCGGCGAGCAGGACGGCGGCTTGCGTGAACGCCTCCCGGCCGTACGCCTCGCCGAACCACAGCGTGTCGAAGCCCAGGTCTTCGACCTCCAGCGCCGCGTCGCGGATCTCGGCGGGTTTCTTGCCTTCCAAGGCGAAAGTCCAGATTCCGACGCTCATCGGGTGATCTCCTTCAACGCCGGCGCGAGCCGGGCGAGTTGGTCCACAATGGATTCCAGGGTGTCTCCGGCAGGGGAGACGAGTACGTGGTCGGCGCCGCTGTCGAGCAGCAGCCGGACCCGCCGGGCGACGGCTTCCTCGTCGCCCCAGGCATAGAGGCCGTCGACGAGCCGGTCGCTCACGTCATGGATGTCGGCGTCGGTGTAGCCGAGCCGTTTCCAGCCGGACATGTAGTGCGGGACCTTGTGCTCGGTCATCTGCCGGACCGTCTGCGCCAGCCGCGCGCGTGCTTCGTCACGCGTGCCCAGCAGCACGGTCTGATGCGGGATCAGCAGCTTGTCCGGCCCGAGGAACTTCCGCGCGTACGGCGTGTGCTCCAGCGGCTGGGCGAACGGGTGCGCGCCATCGGTCAGCTCGGCCGCCAGTTCGAGCATCCGCGGTCCGACGGCGGCCAGCACCACGGGAACCGGCACCGGGCCCATCGCGGACAGATAGGCCCTGGTCTGCGTCAGCGGTTGGTAGCCGGAGCCCGTCGCCGCCGCCTGGAACGAGTGGCCGATGCCGACGCCGAGCACGAATCGGCCCGGATGTGCCCGCGCGAGCGCGGTCGCGAGCGTTTGCGTCTCCTGCGCGCCGCGCGCCCAGATGTTCGCGATGCCGGAGCCGATCATCAGCCGTGACGTCGACGCGAGCAGAGTTCCGTCGACCTCGAACAGATCCCGCTCGCCGACGCCTTCGCCGCTCCACGCCGAGCCGTAGCCCAGCTCCTCGATGCGCTGGTTGGCCAGCACCTCGGTTTCGCGCGGCGGGGCGAATGGCGCGGACGGGAGCCAGACCCCGACCGGGCCCAGCCGCTCCCGCGTTTCCTCGATCATGACTTCCCTCCAGAAGGTGAGGCTGCCTCCGGTTAATATACGGAGGTAGCCTCCGATTTGTCACCCACTATTGTCGGCTCATGCGCGCCGATGCCCTCCGCAACTACGAACGCCTGCTCAGCGAGGCGAAACTCGCTTTCCGCAGCCATGGCGTCG
This sequence comes from Amycolatopsis sp. NPDC059657, assembly GCF_042734395.1. Taxonomy (NCBI): domain Bacteria; kingdom Bacillati; phylum Actinomycetota; class Actinomycetes; order Pseudonocardiales; family Pseudonocardiaceae; genus Amycolatopsis; species Amycolatopsis sp. NPDC059657. The sequence goes on from NZ_JBHWEB010000236.1 coordinate 3,099, forward strand.
AGGCGTCGCTCGAGGACATCGCGCGCAACGCGGGCGTCGGCATCGGCACCCTCTATCGGCATTTCCCGACTCGCGACGCGCTCATCGAGACCTTGCTGAGGGACCGCTTCGACACCCAGGCCGCGGCCGCGCGCGAGCTGCTCGGTCATCCGTCGCCGTTCGAGGCGCTGACGACCTGGCTGGCCGGCCTCGGCAAGACCTCGGGCGAGTACAAGGGCCTGCCGGAGGCGATGGCGTCGGCCATCAACCACCCCGGCTCACCGCTTTACGTCTCATGTCATGAGATGCAGGCGGCGGCGTCCCAGCTGGTGGACAGGGCGCGGGAAGCGGGCGAACTGCGCGCGGACGCCACCACGCGCGAGCTGCTTCTCCTTACGCACGCCGTTGTTTGGGCGAGTGAGCATCATCCATCCGATGATGGGATGGATCGCCTTTTCGCTCTTGTTGTCACCGGGTTGCGGGCAAGTTAACAATGCACTCGGCAAGGTGGGGGTACGCAGAGCTAAACTGCGGCCCATCCGGGCACAACGTCGTGCGCCGTTGAGAGCGTCCTCGATTTAGTGACCAAATAGTGGGAGCAGCGTCGTGACCAAAGCAGGCAAACCCGTCGTACTCATTGCGGAAAAGCTCGCGCCCTCCGTCCTCAGTGTCTTCGGTGACGAGGTGGACGTCCAGCATGTGGACGGCACCGACCGTCCCGCGCTGCTCGAGGCCGTGAAGAGTGCCGACGCGCTGCTCGTGCGGTCCGCGACCCAGGTCGACGCCGAGGTGCTCGCCGCGACCACCACGCTGAAGGTCGTCGCCCGCGCAGGCGTCGGGCTGGACAACGTCGAGGTGCCCGCCGCCACCGAGCGCGGCGTCCTGGTCGTCAACGCCCCGACCTCCAACATCGTCAGCGCCGCCGAGCACGCCGTCGCGCTGCTGCTCTCGGTCGCCCGCCGCGTCCCGGCCGCCAGCGAGAGCCTGCGTGGCGGCGCGTGGAAGCGCAGCGCCTACTCGGGCGTCGAGGTGCAGGGCAAGACCGTCGGCGTGGTCGGCCTCGGCAAGATCGGCCAGCTCTTCGCGCAGCGGCTCGCCGCCTTCGGCACCAAGCTCATCGCGTACGACCCCTACGTCAGCGCCGCGCGCGCCGCGCAGCTCGGCATCGAGCTCGTGACGCTGGACGAGCTGCTGGAGCGCGCCGACTTCATCTCGATCCACCTGCCGAAGACGCCCGAGACCAAGGGCCTCATCGACGCCGAAGCGCTCAAGAAGACCAAGCAGGGCGTCATCATCGTCAACGCCGCGCGCGGTGGCCTGATCGTCGAGGAGGACCTCGCCGACGCCATCCGGTCCGGCCACGTCGGCGGCGCGGGCATCGACGTCTTCGTCACCGAGCCCACCACCGAGAGCCCGCTGTTCGACCTGCCGAACGTGGTCGTCACCCCGCACCTGGGCGCGTCGACCGCCGAGGCGCAGGACCGCGCGGGCACCGACGTCGCGCGTTCGGTGCTGCTGGCGCTGCGCGGCGACTTCGTCCCGGACGCCGTCAATGTCACCGGCGGCGGCACGGTCGGCGAGCACGTCCGCCCGTACCTCTCGCTCACCCAGAAGCTCGGCACCGTGCTGTCCGCGCTGAACCCGAAGGCCCCGGCCTCGGTCACCGTCGTGGTCAAGGGCGAGCTCGCCGGCGAGGACGTCAGTGTCCTGCAGCTCGCCGCGCTGCGCGGCGTCTTCACCGGCGTCGTCGACGAGCAGGTCACCTTCGTCAACGCGCCGCGCCTCGCCGCCGACCGCGGTGTGCAGGTCGAGCTCGTCACCGAGACCGAGAGCCCGAAGTTCCGCAGCGCGGTCACCGTCCGCGTGGTCACCGCCGACGGCCAGACGCTCACCGTCTCCGGCTCGGTCACCGGGAAGGAGGAGGTCGAGAAGATCGTCGAGGTCAACGGCCGCCACTTCGACCTGCGTGCCGAGGGCGACGTGCTGCTGCTCGAGTACCCCGACCGTCCCGGCATCATGGGCCGCGTCGGCACCCTGCTCGGCGAAGCGGGCGTGAACATCGAGGCCGCGCAGATCAGCCAGACCACCGACGGTTCCGACTCGGTCATGCTGCTGCGCGTCGACCGTGAGGTCGGCGCCCACCTGCTCGAGCCGATCGGCGCTGGCGTGGGCACCCACACCATCCGCGGCATCCACTTGGGCTAGGCAGTCGTGGGGGGTGGGGGGGGGGGGGAAAGGGCCGACCAA
>NZ_JBHWEB010000237.1:0-1214 GCF_042734395.1 Amycolatopsis sp. NPDC059657
GCCCGGACGAGATAGGTGTGGATTTCGCTGACGCTGAGGTTGTAAACGGTCTGCTCGGCGACCTCGCCGCGGTCGAGAACCGAAGTGACGGTCACGGTTCCGGCGGCGGCCGGGCCACGGATCGCGTCGCCCGCCGTGATCTCGCCCGCGTCCACCCAGCCGCGGCCGGAGACCCAGATCGGGTGGCCCGCGGTGGCGGTGATCATGGCGCCATCGGTGCTGATGTCGATCAGGTGCTTGGTGCCATGGCCGACGACGACCGAAGCGACGGGCTCGGCGATCGTCGCGCCGGTCGCCGGGTCGGTGGCCTGCACCAGGTCACCGGTCTTGATCTCACTGATCGGTTTGGTGGTGCCGTCGCCCATCACCACCAAGGTCTCGGGGGTGAACGAGTTCCCCGTCGCGCAGCTGGCGGCCTTGGCGGCTTTCGCCACCACCGGAGCTTCCTTGGCGACGCTCTTGGCGACCGCGCCGACCAGCTTCCCGCCGGGGATCATGCCGAGCGCGTTCGCGGCGGCGGCGGCCTTGTTGCCCTGCGCGAGCTGGCCGACCACGGCGGCGCCGGAGGCGACCGTCCCGATCGGACCTGGCACGAAGGCCACCACTTCGGCCGCCTTGGTCGCGACCCGAACCGCCGACTTCAGGCTGAACGTCCCCGCGAGATCCAAGCCGTTGATCGGATCAGCGTCGACGTAGTCGTAGTCGTTCGCGGAGCCGCCCGCGACCGGGTCGACCTGCAGGAACCGGCCCAGCACCGGCAGGTAGACGCGCGCGCCCATCTCCACGGCCTGCTGGCCGGCGAGCTGCTCCACCGGCCGTTCATGCTGGCCGAGCCACCCGTAGTTCATGCCGCCCGCGGCCGTGGCGGGGATCGGGATCGCACCGAACGCACCGGTTCCGGGATTGATGTTCTGCCCGAACGGGTCATACAGGTGGATGTCCGTGGTGCGGGCGGCGGTGCCGTCGGCGGTGAACAGCACGTCGCCGTGCAGGTTCGGGTAGGACCAGTTGGTGGTGGCCGCCTGGTCGTAATTCTTGGTCAGCAGCACCCCGCCGGACAGCGGCACGATCCGCTGCAGCAGCCTGCCCGCGCTGTCGAGAATGAGGTCGGCGGTGTCATGCTGGGAGCTGTAGGCGTAGCGGGTGGTCCCGTTCGCCGACGCGTCGGCCGCGCCGGTGACCGTGCGGGAGGTCAGCCGGTTCTGCGGGTCCCG
>NZ_JBHWEB010000237.1:1312-5227 GCF_042734395.1 Amycolatopsis sp. NPDC059657
GCGTGTAGGTGATCGACGTGCCGGTAGCGGTACTTGTCGACATATGACGTTTCGTCGCGTCATAGCCCAGCGTGTCGCCGCCGACCTTCACGGTGTCGCCGTGCGAGTCGTAGGTGAGCGCCAATGCCGTGCCACCGCTGGTGGACAGCAGCCGGTCGGCGCCGTCGTAGCAGTAGGTGGTGGTCACCGGCGCGGCGCCGTTGAGACTGTCGGTGGACGCCGTGCGGTTGGTGTTGAGCCCCGCCGTCTTGGCCGGTCCGCAGCCGTCGGCCGCGTCGAATCGATAGGTGAGCTCGTGATGCGGCACGCTCGCCGCCGTCAGCCTGCCGATCGTGTCATAGGTGTAGGCGTAACTGGCGGCGGCCTTCCCATTGAGGGTCACCACGTCGTCGGTGATCCGGTTGTCCCGCGAGCGGGTCACCTTGTCGACCACAGTGGACTCGGACGTCTTCCACGTGACCGCGGTCGGTTTACCCGAGTTGTTGCGTGCCAACGACTCCAGCCGGGACCCGTTGCCGTACGCGACCTTTTCCAGTTCGGCGGCGGCGTTGTACGCGGGGGTGGCGACGGTGACGCCGTCCACCTTCACGTCGGTCAGCTGGGAGGCGTCGTTCCAGGTGTAAGCGACCGTGCTGGACACGCCCTTGACCGTGGTGGTGTCGCGGGTCAGCCGCCCGACCTGGTCATAGGTGGCCGTCGAGGTCACGCCCGCCGCGTCGGTGTAGCTCACCTCCTGGCCCAGCAGATCGATCACGGTGGTGATCGACCCGCTTTCGTCGGTCACCTTCGTGGCCAACGGGTTGCCGCCGGCCGCGTAGTCGGTGACGACCGTGCGCGCGGGCTTGTCCCCGTACGCGGGAGCGGTCTTCTTGACCACCCGGCCGCGCGAGTCGTAGGCGGTACAGGTCCACGACTCGTCGCCGATGCGTTGCGCGACAACACGTCCAGCCGCGTCGTACACCGACTCGCTGACGATCGCCGGGCCACTGCCCGGAACCGGCCCCGTGACCGTCTTCGCCATGCCGGCCTGAGTCACCGCCGGTGAACCCGGGACACACGGGTCGGCGCGGGTTTCGGAGTCACCGTAGTAGCCGGTCGTGTTGCGTTTCCCCGCGTTGCCGAGATCGCCAGCGGGCAACGCCGAGGCCAGCTTGCGCAGGTAGCCCTCGCCTTGCCGCTCGTAGCCGGAACGGCCGGTCAGGTTGAGCCCGCCGGGATCCGCGGTCGTCGACACCGTGAGCCCGAATATCGGGTCGATGCCGGTCGCCTGGTCGGCGTAGCCGCTCGCCGTGCGCCGGGTCGGCGCCCGTTCGACGCCGCCACCCGAGGTGTCCTCGACGGTCGTGCCGGTCGTCAGCCCGTATCGCGGCGCCAAGTTCGCGCCCGGCACCGTCGTCGCCGCCGAAGCGCCGGGCGGAGTCCACGTGAGGTTCAGCGCGCCGGTCGAGCCGGAGCGGTTGTAGTAGTCGACGCGGATCCGGTGCTTGCTGCCGGCCGCCGTGTTGGTGTACTTGCCCGCCGCCGCGGTGGAAGCCTTGTCAGTCCAGCTATCGACGATCAGGAAGTCGTCGATCCACAGCCGGGCGCCGTCGGTCGCGGTGAACCCGAGCCCGTAGTCGCCGGCGGCGGGCAGCTGGATCTCACCGGAGAACCGGCCTGACCAGCCGCCGGAGTTGGCCACCGGCGGGGCGCCGCCCCAGGCCCCGTTCAACGCGCCGTTGCCGGTGGCGAAAAGCTTGGGAACACCCGAAAGCGCGGGATTGTCGTAGTAGGCGGCCGAAAGCCCGGTCAGCCCTTGATCGTAGTCGGTGTGCGTGTGCGGCATGCTCGCCGCGCACGCCGGAGTCGGGAGCAGGCCGGTGAAACACGAGGCAGGTGCGGGCCCGTAGTGGTCGACCGCACGGTCGGCGTGGTCGTACACCGTGGTGGACCGCCTGCCCGCGCTGTCGACCGCCGCGGTGGCCTTGTCCTTCGCGTTCCATTCCGCGCGGATCGTCGCGCCGGCGAAGTCGGTGGTGGCGAGCGCGCGGCCGGCGTCGTCGTAGGTCACCGTGCGGGAGCGGGTGGCGTCGTACACGCCCGCCACGGCGACCGTGGCCTCTTTGCGGTCGAGGTAATACTGGTAGAAGTGCTCGGCGCGCAGGGTGCCTTCGCGGCCGTCCGGGGCCGGGGCCAGCAGCTGGACCGCGCGCAGTGCCGGCGGCTCCAGCGGATGCTCGACGACGGTGTCGTACCCGATCACCGTGCAGATGGCGGCGACGTCCTCGGTGGTCGTGCAGCCGCTGCCTGCCGACGGTCCCTGCCGGGCGAGCCAGTCATAGGCCAGGCTGCCGCGAAGCGTGGTCAGCGGGCCGATGCTGTCGATCGCCTTCTGCTTCTGCTCTTCGTTGTCGCCAGCCTCGTCGTAAAGCCGCTTGGCCTCGACCCGGCCGCGATAGTCGTAGTCCCGGATCTCCGCGCCCGGATTCTCGATCCTGGCCAGGGTTTCCAGCTGATACCACAGGCGCGTCTCGGTGCCGTCCCAGTACCGGACCCGGCACAGCATCTGCGCGGGCGCCGCGTCCGCGCCCGGTGGGCGGGACACCCCGCCGTAGCAGCTGTCGCTGTTGTCGGTGTTGTAGAACAAGATGTGTGACCGGCCGGACACCGGATCCTTGATCCCGGTCAGCCGCGGCGGCGTGCCGGTGTAGAGGTACTGCAGCGCGGCGGGTTTCTTGCTGTCCAGCACCGAAGCCACTGCGGCCAGCGAGCCGTCGGAGTTGAACACCGACACGGTCTCGCCCTCGGTGACCGTGATCCGGCCGCCCGAGTCGAACGCGAGCACGCCGTCCTCGCCGGCGGGCGGCGTGAAGCCGCCCGACGAGGCCTTGGCCCAGGTGTGCTTGGCGCCGGAACCGTCGGTGAGCACAACCGACCCGTCCAGCATCTCGGCGCGGCTGTAGTTGCTCGCCGCAGCCGAAATGGTCCAGCCGGCGGGCAGCGACTGCGGATCGGCGGAGTAGAGCCATTCCGTCGGCACGATCCGCGGGTCGAGGTTGTGGCCGCGGTTCTCACCGTCGCCGGTGGAACTCTTGGCCCACAACACCATCCGGGGCCGCTCGGCCGAGTGGTGGTACAACTCGATCTTGACCGGCACCCGCTGCCCCGCCTTCAGCGATACTTCGCTCGCCTGCTTGGGGCCTGGCTGCAGGAAGTCTTCGCTGACGTCGGCGGAGTTCGGGTTGTCGTAGACCAGCTTGTCGCCGACCCAGATCTTCGCACCGTCGGTGTGCCCGCCGCCGAATCGGAAATCACCGCTGACCGGGGCCTTGAAGTTGCCCTCCCAGCGAATGACGAAGTGCTCGCGGTCGAGCGCGGGAGGAATCGGGTTCTCCCGCCACGGGAGGTTGTCGGGGTTGCCGCTCCACGCGATGCCCCAGTCCAGGTTGACCTGCGCCTCGCCGCGCACCATCACCGGCAAGGTGTCCGGAGTGCCGTTGTGACGGGAGTCGTTGAAGTACGAGGCCCGCACCCCGCGCGGGGCGCCTTGCCTTGAGTTATAGGCGAAATTGACACCTGCGGGCCCGCCGACCGAGTTGAACGCGGGGCCTGCCGCCTCGACGTGGGCGTTGCCGTTGAACAGGTTGACCGTCACCGGGCCCAGCACGTCGGTCGGCGCTGGTCCCGGGTCGCCGACCCGCTGATTGACCGTGAAGTGCCCGACCCAGCGTGCCGGGGTCGGCGTGTTCCCGTCCAGCAGCACGGTTTCCGCGGTCCAGGTGTACCGGCCGCCGTCGTGCAGCACGTGCCGGGGCACCATCCACTGTGGCTGGTCCAGGCAGCCCGAGTCGACCACGCTGCCCGAACGGCCGTCGAACCCGGTGGACACTTTGAAGCAGTACAGCACCTCGTCGCCGACCGCCGCGACCTGCAGCA
>NZ_JBHWEB010000238.1:0-5205 GCF_042734395.1 Amycolatopsis sp. NPDC059657
GCTGCTCCATCGTCATCGGCCGCCGCTGGGCAGCACACACCGCCGACCTCTACTGGCAAGGCGACCGCGTCACCATCATGATCAACGACACGGTCATCCGCCAGCTCACCCTCAGCAGATCAGTACGCTATCAACCACTGACCAGCCAGAAACTGTCCGGAAAGTCCTGACACACATCTGTCTGTGAAGTCCTGAAACAGGACAACCGGTTAGAACCGGTCATACCACTCACGACCCCTTCTGGTTCGGGGAAGGTTTCTTGCCCGAACCATGTTGCCACCGACCGGTCTCCGGTGGCACTTCGTCGACGCTTCCCCGATACCGTCCCTCTTCGTGAGCATCTGGTGACATAAAGCGAGAAAAGCTGTCTTCTTTGCAACGTCCAGGCAACGGCCTTGACAGTTGCTGTGGTACGTACCACTCTCGCCGCATTGGTCTACACCATTTTTGGCCGCCCGGCCGGTAGCCGGGCATCGAAAGGACGGCAACGAGTGAAGCGCTGGCTCAAGCTTGCGGCGGGTATCGCCGCCACCACTCTCGCGGCCGCGGGCTGTGCCGGATCCAGTGGCACCGACGCGGGCAATCAGTCGAGCGCGCCGCCCAAGGACGGGACGATCACGGTCTGGCTGATGACCGGCACCGCCCCCGATTCCATGAGCGCCGCGCTGCACAAGGATTTCGAAGACGCGCACCCCGGGGTCAAGGTCAAGTACGAGATCCAGCAGTGGAAGGGCATCCAGGAGAAGCTCACCGCCGCGCTGGCCAGTGACAGCCCGCCGGACGTGATCGAGGTCGGCAACACCCAGACGCCGTTCTTCGCCGCGCAGGGCGTGTCGGCGGACCTCTCCGGCTCCGTCGCGGACTTCAACGGCCCCCAGTGGCTCGCGGGCCTCAAGGCCTCCGGCGAGTACGACGGCAAGACCTACGGTGTGCCGTTCTACGCCGCCAACCGTGAGGTGATCTACCGCAAGGACATGTTCGAGCAGGCGGGCATCACCGCTCCGCCGACCTCGCGCGCGGAGTGGCTCGACGCCATCACCAAGCTCAAGGCCAAGTTCGGCAGCGACCCCGACTTCCAGCCGCTGTACCTGCCCGGCCAGTACTGGTACGCGCTGCTCTCGTTCCTCTGGGACGACGGCGGTGACGTCGCCAAGGCCGACGGCAAGAAGTTCAAGTCGACGCTGGACAGCGCCGGTTCCAAGGCGGGCATCGAGTTCTACAAGCAACTGGTCGAGACCTCCGGCACGAAGGCACCGAAGGACAACGACGAGGCCACCCCGCAGCAGGCCACCATCTACGGTGCAGGCAAGGTCGCCATGTTCATCGGCGCGCCCTACGAGGTCGCCACGGCCGCCAAGACCGACCCGAGCCTGAAGGACAAGTCGGGCGCGTTCCCGATCCCGAGCAAGACCGCCGGCCAGACCGCGCCGGTGTTCCTCGGTGGCTCGAACCTGATGGTCCCGCTGAACAGCAAGAACCAGCAGCTGGCCAAGGACTACATCAAGCTCATGTGCTCCGCGAAGTACCAGGGCGAGCTCGTCAAGGCCGGTTACGTGCCCGGCGCCTCCACCGACACCAGCGGCCTCGACGCCGACCCGCTGGCCAGCGTGATGGCCAAGGCCTCGAAGAACGGCCGCGCCGTGCCGGCCAGCCCGAAGTGGGGCGAGGTCGAGTCCGGCCAGAACCCGCTGAAGGACATGCTGACCGCGTACCTGACCGGCAAGAAGACGCTGGACCAGGCGACCGCCGACGCCAACGCCGCGCTCGACAAGATCATCGGCGGATGACCTCGACCAAGGAAGCGCCGGTGCCGGCGGGGGCGACCCCGCCGGCACCGGCGCGTGCCGAGCGCCCGGTGGCACGACGGCGTGGCCGGTTCGGCCCGAAGACCGTGCCGTATCTGCTGATCCTGCCAGCGCTGATCGCCATCCTCGTGCTGCTGGGCTGGCCGACGCTGCAGCTGTTCGCCATCAGCCTGCGCAAGCTCGACCTCGGCGAGCTCGTCCGCGGCCAGATGGTCTGGATCGGCTTCGACAACTTCACCACCACGCTGACCGACCCCGAATTCTGGGAAGTCACCGTGCGGACGCTGGTGTTCACCGCCGCGCTGGTGATCGCGACCTTGCTGGCGGCGTTGTTCGTGGCGTTGCTGATGCGCCATCTCGGGCCGGTCGTGCGGATCATCCTGCAGGTGACGCTGGTGCTCGCCTGGGCGGTGCCGGTGATCGCGACCACCACGGTCTTCCAGTGGATCTTCGATCAGCAGTACGGGATCCTCAACAAGACGCTCGACAAGCTCGGGTTCGACGGCTTCATCGGCTACTCGTGGTTCTCCACCGGCACCAGCACGCTGACGGTGATCGGCCTGCTGATCCTCTGGCAGGCGGTGCCGTTCGTCGCGTTCACGCTCTACGCCGGCCTGCTCGGCGTGCCGCAGGAGCAGTACGAGGCGGCCTCGATGGACGGCGCGAGCCCGTGGCAGACCTTCTGGGCGGTCACCTGGCCCTCGATCCGGCCGATCCTGACCATGGTCACCTTCCTGTCGGTGCTGTGGGACTTCAAGGTGTTCGGCCAGGTGTGGGCCGTGCGCCAGGGTGGCCCCGACGGTGGCAGCACGACGTTGCCGATCTACCTGTATCTCAAGGGTGTGGCAGGCAGCCACTTCGGCGCCGCCGCCGCGATCGCCGCGCTGATGCTGCTGGTGCTGGTCGCGCTGACCGCCAGGTACATCCAGCTGCTGGTGCGCACGAAGGAGGCCGACATCTCATGAGGAAGTCACTTCCGGCCAGGCTGGGCCTGTCCGCCGTCGGCCTGCTCGTGGCGTTGCTGTTCTTCTTCCCGACGTACTGGATGTTCACCACGGCGCTGAAGACGCCCGGCGAGGTCCTGTCGCCGAAGTACGACCTGATCCCGTTCTCCGCGACCGTGGAGAACTTCACGTCGGCGCTGACCAAGCCGGGTTTCCTGACGTACCTGACGAACAGCCTGATCGTCACGGTCGGCGCCGTGCTCTGCGCACTGGTCGCCGGTGTGCTCGCCGCCGTGCCGCTCTCGCGGTTCAAGTTCCGCGGCCGCAAGGGATTCCTGCTGCTGGTGCTGGTCGCGCAGCTGGCGCCGGTCGAGGCGCTGTTCATCCCGATGTACCTGCTGATGCGGGACGCCGGGCTGCTCAACACACTGCCGTCGCTGCTGCTGATCTACTTCGTGACGACGCTGCCCTTCACCATCTGGATGCTCTACGGGTTCGTCAACGGGATCCCGTACGAGCTCGAAGAAGCGGCGATGATCGACGGCTGCAGCCAGGCGGGCGCGTTCCGCAGGGTCACGCTGCCGCTGCTCGGGCCGGGCCTGGTCACGACGTCGGTGTTCAGCTTCATCACCGCGTGGAACGAGTTCCTGTTCGCGCTGGTGTTCATGCGGGACAAGGACAAGCAGACGCTGCCGGTGTGGCTGTCGTCGTTCAAGACCGCGTTCTCCATCGACTGGGGCGGCATCATGGCCGCGTCGGCCATCTACGCGGTGCCCGCGCTGATCTTCTTCCTGATCGTGCAACGCAAGCTGGTGTCCGGCATGACCGCCGGCGCGGTGAAGGGATAGCGGTTGTCGTCACCAGAGAAGCTCGCCGAATCCGTTCTGCTGCCCGGTTTCGCGGGCACCACGGCCCCGGACTGGCTGCGCCGCCGCCTCGGTGAGGGCCTCGGCGGCGTGGTGCTGTTCGGCCGCAACGTGGTCGACGACCACCAGGTCGCCGCGCTCACCGCCGGTCTGCGCTCGGAGCGGTCTGACGTGGTCATCGGCATCGACGAGGAAGGCGGTGACGTCACCAGGCTGGACGTCGCCACCGGCTCGTTCGTGCCTGGCCCGCTGGCGCTCGGCGCCGCGGACGACCCCGAGCTGACCACGTCGGTCGCGGCCGCGCTCGGTGAGCGCCTCGCCGCGTGCGGCGTGACGGTCAACCTCGCGCCGTGCGCGGACCTGACGCTGGCGGCGGAGGACCCGGTCATCGGCGTCCGCGCCTTCGGTTCGGACCCCGTGCGGGCGTCGGTGCACGTCGCGGCCTACGTGACCGGGTTGCAGAAGTACGGTGTCGCGGCCTGCGCCAAGCACTTCCCCGGCCATGGCGCGGCCACCGAGGACTCCCACGTGGCGTTGCCGGTACTCCCGCGCACCGAGGAGGAGTTGCGCGAGATCGAACTCGTCCCGTTCCAGGCGGCCATCCAGGCCGGGGTGCGGTCGATCATGACCGGCCACCTGGTCGTCCCCGCGTGGGGCGAACTCCCCGCGACGCTCAACGCGCGCGCGTTGACCGGCGTACTGCGCGACGAGCTGGGCTTCACCGGCGCGGTCATCACGGACGCGCTCGAGATGGGCGCGGTGTCGGGGGAGTACGGGCGGCAGGACGGCCTCGGCGAGGCCGCGGTCCGCGCGCTCGCGGCAGGCGCCGACGCGTTGTGCATCGGCGGCGCGGCCTTCGACGCGGAGGTGCTCGACCGGATCACGGCGACGATCGTGGCGGCGGTGACCTCGGGCGAGCTTTCCCTGGAGCGCCTGGCCGAAGCCTCGTCGCGCACGGCCGCGCTGGCTTCGGAACCCGCTTCGGCGGAGATCACGCCGGTCGACTACCGGCTCGGACTGGAGGCGGCGCGCAAGGCGTTGCGGGTCCAGGGCGAGCCCCGGCTGACCGGCGCACCGCTGGTCGTGGACATCCAGACGGAGCCGAACATCGCCGCCGGGCCGATGCCCTGGGGACTCGGCGCGTTGCTGAGCGACCTGGTGCCGGGGACGCGGGCGCTGACCGTTTCCCCCGGCGACGTCGACTCGGTTCTCGCTGCGGCGCCTGGGTTTTCCAGCGTCGTGGTGGTGACTCGCGAAGCGCACCGGCACACCGCGGTGCGGTCGATGCTCGAGGTTTTCCGTACCTCGGTGCCCGGCTTGATCCATGTCGAGACCGGCGTCCCCGGCCCTGCCACCGAGGGGGCCCGCATCGACACCTTCAGCGGCTCCCACGTGAGCCTGCGCGCGGCCGCGGAGTACCTGGCCTGACGGAGTCGTGAGCGTTGCGGCCGGTTCTATTGTGCGGAAAGCCGAATGTGGCTGGCTGGTGAGGGATTCCTTCACCAAGTCCGGCGGGGTGCCCGTAAGCCTCGGGCGGGCTTGAAGTGAGGGGGCCGTTGGGTGCGTAGTACGCACTCGGGGGCCCCCTCG
>NZ_JBHWEB010000239.1:0-5105 GCF_042734395.1 Amycolatopsis sp. NPDC059657
GTTCTAACCGGCCGTACCACTCACGACCCGAGACGACGCGCGAGCTGGCCGCGGCGGGAGATGTCGAGCTTGCGGTAGATGTTGGTCAGGTGGAACTCGACCGTGCGGCGGCTCAAGACCAGCGCGGCCGCGATTTCCGGGTTGCTCCAGCCTTTCTGGGCGAGTGCGGCGACGTCGCGTTCGCGGTCGGTCAGTGCCTGCTCGGGCTCGGTGAGCTTGAGGCACGCCTGAGCGTGCGCCAGTTCGAGGCGGGCTTGTGAGCGTCCGAGCACTTCGACGGCCTCGGTGAGCAACGCGGGGGAGTCCCGCACGATCCCGGCGACGCGGAGCGCGACACCCAGCCTGCGCGGCAGGTTCCGCTCGCGCGCCGACGCGAGTTCGTTTTCGGCCAGTGCCAAGGCTTCCTCGCGGTTTCCCAGCTCGAAGTGCGCGAGCGCCGCCGCGGCACGCCACGAGGCCTGGGGATGGTCGGTGAGGCCGAGATGTGCCAGCTGCTTGCCGCAGTCGAGCTGGTCGGCGAGCGCGGCGGCGTGGTCGCCTGCCGCCGCGTGCAGCAGGCCACGGGCGTGCAAGGCCAAGCACCCCCGCAGATACGTGGTCGCGGTCGGCTTCCGGGCAAGCAGCCACTCGATCTCCGCCTGGTCGCCCCGCGCGGCGGCGAGGCGCATCAGGGTGCTGTCGAGCAATGCGCTCCTGAAGTCCACTATGGACAGTTTGTCGGCCGCGATGTCGAGGTCGGCGCCCGCCGCGGCCAGATCTCCGCGCTGGTACTGGATTTCGGCGCGGTTCGCCAGCGCCATGCCGGTCGCGAGCGGCAGGCCGGACTCGCCGTCGTCGAGTACCTTCTGACAGAGCAGCAGCGCGAGGTCGTACTCCTCGATGTTGGTCAGCGCGCTCACCACGGCCCCGAACGCCCGTAGCTCCCCGAGACCGGTGATCGGCCCGGTCGGGCCGCTTTCCAGTGCGAGCTGGCGGACGGCCGCCACCGAGCGGCCGGTCACCGAATCGCGGGCGGCGATGAACGCGTTCAGCCGCCGCGTGCCCGCCTCCGACGTGGTGCCGAGTGCGGCGAGCCGTCGCGGGATCGCGACCGCGGCCTGCGGATCGTGGCGCGACTGATAGAGGACGCCGACTTCGAGGTCGGCCGCCAGCCCTGGGTGGCTGGCCGACCAGGACCGCACCGCGTCCCGCAGCACGTTGAGCGCCTCGTTGCAGCGGCCGGACAGCCAAAGGGCGTCCGAGAGCAGCTCGGTCGCGTGCGCTCGCCGAGCCGGCTCGCGGATGGTTTCGACCACCTCGGTGAGGGTGCACACGGCCGCCGCCGGGTCGGTGTGCACCTCGGCCGCGCCGAGTTCGAACAGTACGTTCTCGCGCTGGTCCGGCGTGATCGGCTCGCGCAACACCCGGCGCAGATGCGCGACGGCTTCGCGCGGATCGCCGTCGGCGAGTGCCCCGCGCGCGGCGTCGAGCAGCACGCGGACCACCCAGGCTTCGTCGAGCTCCGCGCTCTTGCGGACGTGCGCGGCGACCAGCCGGTCCGGCGCGTGCCCGCGATGCAGGACGCGGGCGGCCTTCCCATGCGCGGCCCGGCGCTCGGCAGGGCTCAGCCTGCTCGTGATCGCCACCCGCACGCCGCGGTCGGCGAATGCCGGTTTCCTTGTGCCGGTGAGAAAACGTAGCTCTCGCAACCGTCTGGCCGCCCACAGCGCGCCCGGCGGCGTGAGCCCGGCGACGGCGGCCGCCAGTTCGAGATCGGCGGGCGCGTCGTCGAGCGCGGCGACGGTCCGCGCGAACGACACGAGCGCCGGGTCCTCGTCGGCGAGGAACCGGTGCACGGCTTCGCTCAGCTCCGGCGTGCCGAACGCGGAGAGATCGAGCCGTTTGGCCCGGAGGTCGAGGCAGATCCTGATCAGCGCGGTGAGCCTGGCCGGGTTGCCGGCGCTGACCACCCGGCAGGTCTCGACGAACGCCTGGCAGACGTCGTCGCCGAGGCTGTCGGCGATGAGCCGTTCGCAGGCATGGAGATCGAGCCCGCCGACGGGGAGATGGTGAAACGGCGGGCTGTCGTCCGCGAGGGCGGCCGGCGTGGCCGTGGTGCGGGCGAGCAGGATGCCGATCCGGTGCCCGGCCGTGAGCCGCCTGGCGGCATAACCGAGCCACTGGGTCGACTGCGGGTCGGCCAGCTGGACGTCGTCGACCAGCAGCAGCACGGGGGAGTGCCCGGCGAGATGCGCCGAAAGCCACACCCACCAACTGTTGAGCCGGGTGTGGAGGTCGTCGCGGTCCGGTGCGAGCGGCAGCGTTCGTTCCAGCAGCTGGCGGACCACCCCGAAGGCGAAGTCCCGTTCGGACCTCGCGGCTCGCGCGGAAAGCACGAGAAAGCCTTGGCCGCCAGCCAGTTCCGCCGCGGCCGTCAGCAGCGAAGTCTTGCCACTGCCTGCCGACCCGCTGAGGGTGACCACCGACGGCTCGCCCGAAGCGATCCGCTCGAGGTGACCGGCGAGCAGATCGAGTTCCCGATCCCTGCCGTGGAGCCGCCTTCCCTGCGTGACTTCGGCGAGATCCACGGTGGCGAGGGTAGAGCGTCTTGGCCTGCGGGTAAAGGATTTCCCCGTGCCTACCGTCACATGCATCAGATGGAGTATGTCATATATCAAGTATCCTGTGGAGTTCCGCAGTTCCCGGGCAGTGGCCGCCGTGTGACCATGTGAGGAACCGGACTGCGAGGGTGGGTTACGTGGAATTCAAGGTTCTCGGCGCGCTGGAGATCGTCGATGAGACCGAAATCGTGGAGCTCAGCGGGGTGAAACAGCGCGCCGTACTCGGCTATCTGCTGTTGCACGCCAACAAAGTGGTGCCGATGAGCCACGTCGTCAAGGCACTGTGGGGCACCGACGTGCCGCCGTCGGCACGCAAGATGGTGCAGAACGCGGTTTCGGCGCTGCGCCGGATGCTCGCGTCGGCGTCGAGCGAGGCGCCGGTGCTGCTCACCCACGCGCCGGGGTATCTGCTGCGGGTGGAGCCGGAGTCCCTTGACCTGCACCGATTCCAGCGGCTCGTCGAGGAGGCACGGGCCGACCTGGCGGTGGGCTCGGCGAAGCAGGCGGCCACCGCGTTGCGTGCGGCGCTGGCGTTGTGGCGTGGTCCCGCGCTCTCGGATCTGGTCGAGACCGGGCTGAACTGGTCAGAGCTCAGCGCGCTGGAGATCGCCAAGCTGGGCGCGGTCGAGGACTGCTTCGAGGCGGAACTGGCCTGCGGCAGGCATCACGAGGTGCTGGCCGAACTCGGCGAGTTCGTCGTTCGGGAGCCGCGTCGCGAGCGGCTGTGCGGGCAGCTGATGCTGGCGCTCTACCGGGCGGGGCGTCAGGCCGAAGCGCTCGACGTCTATCAGCGGACGCAGGCGCTGCTGGTCAATGATCTGGGCATCGAACCAGGCCGTGAACTGCGCAAACTGCAGAGCATGATCGTCAGCCAGGATTTGGCGCTCACGTCGCATCCCCAGCGGGTGATGGTCGCTCCACCGCCGGACGTCAGCCTGGAACGCAAGCAGGTCAGCGTGCTGCTGGTGCACGTCAGCACGCCCACAGACGCCGACCCCGAGGACGTCAACGAGGCTTTGCCCGGCATCTCGGCGTCGGTGGGCGATGAGGTCCGCCGGTTCGGGGGAGTCGGCGGCGGCGCCATCGGCTCGATGTTCCTCGCGCTGTTCGGCGTTCCCCGCAACCACGAGAACGACGCCGAGCGCGCGGTGCGTGCCGCGCTGGCGATCCGCGACCGGCTCGACGGCGCCGAGGTGCGGATCGCGGTGTCCACCGGCAGCGCGCTGGCCCGGTTCCAGCGTGACGACGCGGCGGCGCCGGTCGTCACCGGCGCGGTGGTGGACACGGCACTGTTGCTGCTGGGAGCCGCGGGCACGATCGTCGCCTGCGAAGCCACCCGCCGCGCGGCGGACGGGCAGATCGTTTTCGACGGCGCGCTGGCCGTCGAACCAGCCGAAACCCGTGCGACCAGTGCGGGTGCGCTGGTCGGCCGCGTCCACGAACTCCAGCTGCTGCGCAGCTTGCTCGGCCAGGTCCGTGACCTGCGACGGCCGCATCTGCTCACGGTGCTCGGCCGTCCGGGCATCGGCAAGAGCAGGCTTGTCGCCGAATTCGGCCGCCAGGTCCGGGCGAACCGCGAAGCCGTCGCCTGCCTGACCGGCTTCACCTCACCGTTCGCGACGGATTCCCCGTACCTGCCGCTCGCCACCATGATCGGCGAGCCGGACGCGGACCTCGCGGCCTGGTGCCGCTTCGCCGAAGCGGCCGCGGCGGACGGCCCGGTCGTGGTGGTGCTCGAAGACCTCCATTGGGCCGACGACGTGCTGCTCGCGGCCGTCGAAAACCTCACCGACCGGTTGTCCTCGGTGCCGCTGCTGGTCATCGCGACCGCACGCCCCGAACTGCTGCAGCGCCGCCCTGCCTGGGGCGGCGGCCGTCGTCATACGACCATGACCACGCTCGATCCCCTCACTGAGCACGCGACGGCGGAGATTCTGCGCGACCTCGCGTCCCGCGAGGGAGCGGACCGCGCCGGCCTGTCGGAGCTGTGCGACGCGTTGGCGGGCCGTGCCGGCGGTATCCCGCTGTTCGCCGCCGAGTACGCCAAGATGCTGGCGGAAAACGTGCGTGGCGACTTCCCGGTGCCCGCCGGTGTGCACAGCGTCCTCGCGTCGCAGCTGGACATGCTGTCGTCGACCGAGAAAACGGTGCTGCTGGACGCTTCTGTGCTGCCGGAGCCGTTCTCGCCCGAGGCCGCGGCCGCCGTCGGACGCCGTGACGAGGCCGAAGCCGCCGGTGCGATGACGCGCTTGGAGCGCCTGGGTTTCCTGCGCCGCTCGGGCGACGGGTACGTGTTCGAGCACCCGCTGGTCAGGGAGGTCGCGTGCGCGCAACTACCGCGTTCGGAGCGCGCCGAACGGGAGCGACGCGCGTCCGGGGTCGTGAGTGGTATTGCCGGTTAGAACCGGCAATGTAACTAGTCAGGTGGTTGCTGGGTGTGTTGGTAGCCAGGGGTTTCCGGTGAGGGCGTCGCGGAGTGCGGTGAGTGTGTTGATGCCGTTTTTG
>NZ_JBHWEB010000240.1:0-5092 GCF_042734395.1 Amycolatopsis sp. NPDC059657
GTGTTGCTTGAGAACTCAACAGTGTGCTAGTGAACTAAGCCAGTAGAGCTTATATATTGAACCTCGTTTGAGGTTCCTTTGAGTGCATTAAATTGCCTCGATTAAACTGTTCATTGTTGGAGAGTTTGATCCTGGCTCAGGACGAACGCTGGCGGCGTGCTTAACACATGCAAGTCGAACGATGAAGCCTTCGGGTGGATTAGTGGCGAACGGGTGAGTAACACGTGGGCAATCTGCCCTGTACTTTGGGATAAGCCTTGGAAACGAGGTCTAATACCGGATATGACTGAGCCTCGCATGGGGTTTGGTGGAAAGCTCCGGCGGTACAGGATGAGCCCGCGGCCTATCAGCTTGTTGGTGGGGTAATGGCCTACCAAGGCGACGACGGGTAGCCGGCCTGAGAGGGTGACCGGCCACACTGGGACTGAGACACGGCCCAGACTCCTACGGGAGGCAGCAGTGGGGAATATTGCACAATGGGCGCAAGCCTGATGCAGCGACGCCGCGTGAGGGATGACGGCCTTCGGGTTGTAAACCTCTTTCGCCAGGGACGAAGCGCAAGTGACGGTACCTGGATAAGAAGCACCGGCTAACTACGTGCCAGCAGCCGCGGTAATACGTAGGGTGCGAGCGTTGTCCGGAATTATTGGGCGTAAAGAGCTCGTAGGCGGTTTGTCGCGTCGGCTGTGAAAACTGGAGGCTTAACCTTCAGCGTGCAGTCGATACGGGCAGACTTGAGTTCGGTAGGGGAGTCTGGAATTCCTGGTGTAGCGGTGAAATGCGCAGATATCAGGAGGAACACCGGTGGCGAAGGCGGGACTCTGGGCCGATACTGACGCTGAGGAGCGAAAGCGTGGGGAGCGAACAGGATTAGATACCCTGGTAGTCCACGCTGTAAACGTTGGGCGCTAGGTGTGGGCGACATTCCACGTTGTCCGTGCCGTAGCTAACGCATTAAGCGCCCCGCCTGGGGAGTACGGCCGCAAGGCTAAAACTCAAAGGAATTGACGGGGGCCCGCACAAGCGGCGGAGCATGTGGATTAATTCGATGCAACGCGAAGAACCTTACCTGGGCTTGACATGGACAGGAAACATCCAGAGATGGGTGCCCCCTTGTGGTCTGTTCACAGGTGGTGCATGGCTGTCGTCAGCTCGTGTCGTGAGATGTTGGGTTAAGTCCCGCAACGAGCGCAACCCTTATCCTACGTTGCCAGCGCGTTATGGCGGGGACTCGTGGGAGACTGCCGGGGTCAACTCGGAGGAAGGTGGGGATGACGTCAAGTCATCATGCCCCTTATGTCCAGGGCTTCACACATGCTACAATGGCTGGTACAGAGGGCTGCGATACCGCGAGGTGGAGCGAATCCCTTAAAGCCGGTCTCAGTTCGGATCGCAGTCTGCAACTCGACTGCGTGAAGTCGGAGTCGCTAGTAATCGCAGATCAGCAACGCTGCGGTGAATACGTTCCCGGGCCTTGTACACACCGCCCGTCACGTCATGAAAGTCGGTAACACCCGAAGCCCACGGCCCAACCCGCAAGGGAGGGAGTGGTCGAAGGTGGGACTGGCGATTGGGACGAAGTCGTAACAAGGTAGCCGTACCGGAAGGTGCGGCTGGATCACCTCCTTTCTAAGGAGCACAACACATCCACCGCCCCGGGATACCCGGATCAAGGTTGGTGGGGTGGCTGGGGCTCAAGTGCCGAATGTGTACTTGCCTCGGTTGCTCAAGGAATTGTGGAACTACTGGTTATGGGTTCTTCTGGTGAAAGAATTCCGGTTTAGTACTGCGGCTTGCCGCGTGGAGGAATTGGATGGGCATCAGGGAAGTTCTTGTTCGCTAGTACGCTGTTGGGTCCTGAGGCAGCACGCTGGTGTTGTTTCTGGTGTGGTGTTTGAGAACTGTAGAGTGGATGCGAGCATCTTTGTGGTCAAGTTTTTAAGGGCACATGGTGGATGTCTAGGCTTCAGGAGCCGATGAAGGACGTGGGAGGCTGCGATATGCCTCGGGGAGCTGTCAACCGAGCTGAGATCCGAGGATTTCCGAATGGGGAAACCCAGCACCAGTTATGTGGTGTTACCCGTACCTGAATATATAGGGTATGTGGAGGGAACGCGGGGAAGTGAAACATCTCAGTACCCGTAGGAAGAGAAAACAACCGTGATTCCGTGAGTAGTGGCGAGCGAAAGCGGATGAGGCTAAACCGTGCACATGTCAAGCTGTCAGGCGTTGTGTGTGCGGTGTTGTGGGACCCGCCTTGAAGATTCTGACAAGTCTTCGGAGGCACGTTGCAGTTAGTGGAACACCTTGGGATAGGTGACCGGAGTGGGTGAGAGTCCCGTACGCGAAAACTGTGATTGTGTTTCTTGGTGGTGTTCCCGAGTAGCAGCGAGCTCGTGGAATTTGCTGTGAATCTGCCGGGACCACCCGGTAAGCCTAAATACTTCCTGAAGACCGATAGCGGACTAGTACCGTGAGGGAAAGATGAAAAGTACCCCGGGAGGGGAGTGAAAGAGTACCTGAAACCGTGTGCCTACAAGCCGTCAGAGCCTTCGGGTGATGGCGTGCCTTTTGAAGAATGAGCCTGCGAGTTAGTGCTGCGTGGCGAGGTTAACCCGTGTGGGGTAGCCGTAGCGAAAGCGAGTCTGAATAGGGCGATTTAGTCGCGTGGTCTAGACCCGAAGCGGAGTGATCTACCCATGGCCAGGGTGAAGCGACGGTAAGACGTCGTGGAGGCCCGAACCCACTTAGGTTGAAAACTGAGGGGATGAGCTGTGGGTAGGGGTGAAAGGCCAATCAAACTCCGTGATAGCTGGTTCTCCCCGAAATGCATTTAGGTGCAGCGTCACGTGTTTCTTGTTGGGGGTAGAGCTACTGGATGGTCTAGGGGCCTTACCGGGTTACCGAAATCAACCAAACTCCGAATACCAATAAGTGAGAGCGTGGCAGTGAGACGGCGGGGGATAAGCTTCGTCGTCGAGAGGGAAACAGCCCAGAACACCAGCTAAGGCCCCTAAGTGTGTGCTCAGTGGGAAAGGATGTGGGATTGCCCAGACAACCAGGAGGTTGGCTTAGAAGCAGCCACCCTTGAAAGAGTGCGTAATAGCTCACTGGTCAAGTGGTCCTGCGCCGACAATGTAGCGGGGCTTAAGCACACCGCCGAAGCTGTGTCATTCATGCAATACATCGGCTTCCATCTTCGGGTGGTTGTCTAGTGGTATGGATGGGTAGGGGAGCGTCCTGCATCCAGGGAAGCGGCGGCGGAAGCCAGTCGTGGAGGGTGTGGGAGTGAGAATGCAGGCATGAGTAGCGAATGCAGAGTGAGAAACTCTGCCGCCGGATGACCAAGGGTTCCTGGGCCAGGCTAATCCGCCCAGGGTAAGTCGGGACCTAAGGCGAGGCCGACAGGCGTAGTCGATGGACAACGGGTTGATATTCCCGTACCCGAGCATGTGCGTCCCTGATGAGGCGGTTGATACTAACCACCCAAAGCTTTTATGGAAACCTTCGGGTGAAAGTGAAAGTGGAGCGTGGGATCTGATTCCGTAGTAGTCAAGTGATGGGGTGACGCAGGAAGGTAGCTCCGCCAGTGAATGGTAGTACTGGTGTAAGCGTGTAGGCCAGATGGTAGGCAAATCCGCCATCTATTAAGGCTGAGACGTGATGCGTAGCCGATTGAGGTGAAGTAGAGTGATCCTATGCTGCCGAGAAAAGCCTCTAGCGAGTGCATGCACGGCCCGTACCCCAAACCAACACAGGTGGTCAGGTAGAGAATACTAAGGCGATCGGGTGAACTGTGGTTAAGGAACTCGGCAAAATGCCCCCGTAACTTCGGGAGAAGGGGGGCCAGTGCTCTTGAAGCCTCTTGCAGGCTAGGGAGTGGTGGCCGCAGAGACCAGCGGAAAGCGACTGTTTACTAAAAACACAGGTCCATGCGAAGTCGCAAGACGATGTATATGGACTGACGCCTGCCCGGTGCTGGAACGTTAAGAGGACCGGTTAACTCCTTCGGGGGTGAAGCTGAGAATTTAAGCGCCAGTAAACGGCGGTGGTAACTATAACCATCCTAAGGTAGCGAAATTCCTTGTCGGGTAAGTTCCGACCTGCACGAATGGCGTAACGACTTTCCGGCTGTCTCAACCACAGGCCCGGCGAAATTGCACTACGAGTAAAGATGCTCGTTACGCGCGGCAGGACGGAAAGACCCCGGGACCTTTACTATAGTTTGGTATTGGTTTTCGGTTCGGCTTGTGTAGGATAGGTGGGAGACTGTGAAGCGGCCACGCTAGTGGTTGTGGAGTCGTTGTTGAAATACCACTCTGGTCGAATTGGGAATCTCAACCTCGGACCATGATCTGGTTCAGGGACAGTGCCTGATGGGTAGTTTAACTGGGGCGGTTGCCTCCTAAAGAGTAACGGAGGCGCCCAAAGGTTCCCTCAGCCTGGTTGGCAATCAGGTGTTGAGTGCAAGTGCACAAGGGAGCTTGACTGTGAGACAGACATGTCGAGCAGGGACGAAAGTCGGGACTAGTGATCCGGCACCACCTGGTGGAAGGGGTGTCGCTCAACGGATAAAAGGTACCCCGGGGATAACAGGCTGATCTTGCCCAAGAGTCCATATCGACGGCATGGTTTGGCACCTCGATGTCGGCTCGTCGCATCCTGGGGCCGGAGTAGGTCCCAAGGGTTGGGCTGTTCGCCCATTAAAGCGGCACGCGAGCTGGGTTTAGAACGTCGTGAGACAGTTCGGTCCCTATCCGCCGCGCGCGTAGGATACTTGAGGAAGGCTGTCCCTAGTACGAGAGGACCGGGACGGACGAACCTCTGGTGTGCCAGTTGTCACGCCAGTGGCATGGCTGGTTGGCCACGTTCGGAAGGGATAACCGCTGAAGGCATCTAAGCGGGAAGCCTGTTCCAAGATGAGGTATCCCACCCCCTTTGAGGGGTTAAGGCCCCCAACAGACCATTGGGTTGATAGGCCAGAAATGGACGCACAGTAATGTGTTATCGAGTTGACTGGTACTAATAGGCCGAGGGCTTGCCCACAAAAATGCTTCGCATCCACTCTACAGCTCTGAAACCCCACACCGTG
>NZ_JBHWEB010000241.1:0-5043 GCF_042734395.1 Amycolatopsis sp. NPDC059657
GGTTAGAACCGCCCGCAACGCTCACGAGCCCTCTACGACAACAGCGCGACGCACTCCACGTGGTGGGTCATCGGGAAGGCGTCGAACGCCCGCAGGTCCGTCAGCCCGTAGCCGTGCTCCGCGAACGTCGCCACGTCGCGCGCCAAAGCCGCGGGATCGCAAGCCACGTAGACGATCCGGTCCGGCTGACCGGCCACGATCGTCTCGACGACCGCCTTGCCCGCGCCCTTGCGGGGCGGATCGAGCACCACGACGTCGACCGGCGCGGTGGCTTCCTCGAGGAGGCTCTCGACGCGGCCGCACTGCCAGCTGACCTGCGGGAGATCGGCCAGGTTCTCGCGGCCGTCGATGACGGCCTGGCGGCCGGACTCGATGGCCAGCACCTCGCCACCGGTGCCGACCTGCTCGGCCAGTACGGAGGCGAACAGCCCCACCCCGGCGTACAGGTCCCAGGCACGGCCGCCGACCGGCGCGTCGGCCCATTCGCGCACGACCCCGGCGAGCGTGTCCGCCGCGTCCGGGTGAACCTGCCAGAAACCGTGCGCGTCGAGCCGCCAGTCGCGGCCGGCCGCGTGCTGGAAAGCGGTGCCGCCGCTCAGCTGCTTGCCACGGGTCTTCCCTTTGACCGTCGCGAGTTCCCGCATGTGCGAGCGGCTCGAACCGTCGAGCGTGATCTCGATTTCGGTGCCAGGGCGCCATTTCCGGTCGAGCGCCTCGTCGAGCGCGCCGGGGATCGAGATCGGGCACTCCTCGACGGCGACGACGTCGTGGCTGTGGTGCGCGCGCAACCCGGCCCTGCCATCACGGCCGGCGACCAGGCGGACGCGGCTGCGCCAGCCCAGCGGGCCACCTGGCAGCGCCTCGACCCTGACCTCACGCGTGATGCCCGCGAGGCGCTGCAACTGTTCCGCGACGACCATGGCCTTCAGCTCGAGCTGATAATTCGGCGAGGCGTGCTGCCAGTCGCAGCCGCCGCACCCGCCGGGCGCCGCCAGCGGGCACGGCGGGGTGACGCGCTCGTCGGCGGGACGCAGCACCTGCACCGCGTCGGCGCGGCAGAACGAGCCGCCGTTGTCCTCGGTGACTTCCGCGAGCACGAGTTCGCCGGGCAACGCGTGGCGGACGAAGACCACCCGGTTGTCCGATCTGGACACACAGTGGCCACCGTGTGCCACCGCGCCCACTTCGAGCTCGAGTGTGCGGCCTGTCCAGTCCTCTTTGGTCACTTAAGACTTTCTTTCTCTGGTGGTTTGCCCGGAGCGGGCGTGAAGCCGCGGCGGACGTCGCCTGCCAGCGGCCTGGCGCGGCGGTCGCGATCGCGCGCCTTTTCGGAAGACCGCAGCTGCCATGGCACGCTCGTGACCATGACGCCCGGCTGGAACAGCAGCCTGCCCTTGAGCCGCAGCGCGCTCTGGTTGTGCAGCACCTGCTCCCACCAGTGGCCCACCACGTACTCGGGGATGAGCACGGTGACCACGTCACGCGGGTTGTCGCTGCGTACTCGTTTCACATAGTCCTGCACCGGTTTCGTGATGTCCCGGTACGGCGACTCGATGACCTTCAGCGGCACCTTGAACTTGTGCTTGCCCCACTCGGTGACCAGTTTGCGCGTATCGGCGTCATCGACGTTGACCGTGACGGCTTCGAGCACGTCCGGCCGCATCGCCTTCCCGTACGCCAGCGCGCGCATGGTCGGCAGGTGCAGTTTGGACACCAGCACGATCGCGTGGTTGCGTGAGGGCAGCACGACGGCCGAGGTCTCCTCCTCGCTCATCTCCCGCAGTTCGGCGGCCACGTGGTCGTAGTGACGGCGGATCGCGGTCATCAGCAGGTAGATCGCCACCATGGCGGCGATCGCGATCCACGCGCCGAGCAGGAACTTGGTGATCAGCACGATCACCAGCACGGTCGCGGTCATGCTCAGGCCGACCGCGTTGACCGTCTGCGAGCGGCGCATCCGGCGCCGCACTCCAGGGTCGGTTTCCTGGGCCAGCAAACGGTTCCAATGCCGGATCATGCCGGCCTGGCTGACCGTGAACGACACGAAGACGCCCACGATGTACAGCTGGATCAGCTTGGTCACCTCGGCGTCGAACGCGATGATCAGCACCAGCGCGAAGGCGGCCAGGAAGAGGATGCCGTTCGAGAACGCCAGCCGGTCGCCACGGGTGTGCAGCTGGCGGGGCAGGTAACGGTCCTGCGCGAGGATCGAGCCCAGCACCGGGAATCCGTTGAACGCCGTGTTGGCGGCGAGCAGCAGGATGATGCCGGTGGAGAAGGAGATGTAGTAGAAGCCCGCCGGGAAGTCGGGGAAGACCGCGTGCGCGATCTGCGCGACGATCGTCTTCTGCTCGTATCCCGCCGGCGCGCCGGTGAGCTGTTTCTCCGGGTTCTCGGCGAACTTGACGTTCGTGATGATGGCCAGCGCGATGATGCCGACCAGCATGGTCACCGCCAGCACGCCCATCAGCAGCAGCGTGGTGGCCGCGTTCTTCGACTTCGGCTTGCGGAACGCGGGCACACCGTTGCTGATCGCTTCGACACCGGTCAGCGCGGCGGCGCCGGAGGAGAACGCGCGCAGGATCAGGAAGGCGAAGCCGAACCCGGCGAACGAGGCTTCCGCGTGCAGCTCGAAGCCCGCGCTCTCCGCACGCAGATCGGCGCCGGTGACGGCCTGGAAGAGTCCCCAGGCCACCATCACGAAGATGCCGATGATGAACCCGTATGTCGGGATCGCGAACGCCTTGCCGGACTCGCGCACGCCACGCAGGTTCAGCGCGGTCAGCACCGACACGATGATGATCGAGGCCAGCACCTTGTTCTGGGCGACCCACGGCAGCGCGGAGCCGATGTTCGCGACACCGGACGAAGTGGACACCGCGACGGTGAGCACGTAGTCCACCAGCAGCGCGCTCGCGACCGTCAGCCCGAACTTGCCGCCCAGGTTCGTGTTGGCGACCTCGTAGTCACCGCCGCCGCTCGGGTAGGCGTGCACGTTCTGCCGGTACGACGCGACCACGACCAGCATGACCAGCGCGACCGCCACCCCGATCCACGGCGCCAGCGAGTACGCGGACAGCCCGGCGACGCTCAGCGTCAGGAAGATCTCTTCCGGGGCGTACGCGACGCTGGACAGCGCGTCGGACGCGAAAATGGGCAGCGCGATGCGCTTGGGGAGCAGCGTGTGGGCGAGCCTGTCACTGCGGAACGGGCGACCGAGGACGAGCCTCTTGAGAATGGTCGGAAACTTCGACACCGCCAGAGCGTAACGGTAGGACGGAACACGGTAGGTTCGGCGCTGTCGTGTCGCAGGTACCTGCGGACGGGTGAACTCGCTTTTCAGGAGATTTTCAGGAGGAGGACGTGGCGTGCACGTGGTGATCATGGGGTGCGGCCGGGTCGGCGCGTCCCTGGCCGCTGCGCTGGAGCGGCTCGGCCATGAGGTGGCCGTGATCGACAAGAGCCAGCAGGCCTTCCGGCGTCTCGGCAGCGACTTCCACGGCCAGCAGATCACCGGGGTCGGCTTCGACCGCGGCGTGCTGATCGAAGCGGGCATCGAGCGGGCGGGCGCCTTCGCGGCCGTGTCCAGCGGCGACAACTCGAACATCATCTCGGCCCGCGTGGCCAGGGAGACCTTCGGTGTCGAGCACGTCGTCGCGCGGATCTACGACCACAAGCGCGCCGCCGTGTACGAGCGCCTCGGCATCCCGACGGTCGCCACCGTGCCGTGGACGACCGACCGCTTCCTCCGGACGCTGCTGCCCGACGGCGTCGCCGCCGCGTGGCGCGACCCGTCAGGCAACGTGGCGATCATGCAGCTCCCGCTGAACGAGGGCTGGTTCGGCCACAGCGTGCGCAACCTGGAGCAGGAATCGGGCGCGCGGGTCGCGTTCATCATGCGCGTCGGCACCGCGGTGCTGCCCAACTCGAAGAGCGTGCTGCAGGAGGGCGACACGGTCTACGTGGCCGCCAAGTCCGGCACCGTCAGTGATGTCACCAGCGTCGCCCAGCGGGCACCGGAAGAGGAGGGCTGATGCGGGTCGCGATCGCGGGCGCGGGGGCCGTTGGGCGCTCGATCGCCACCGAGCTCATCGACGGCAGGCACCAGGTGATGCTGATCGAGCGTGAGGTCGACCAGTTCGAGCCGCAGATCGTCGAGGAGGCCGACTGGGTGCTCGGCGACGCCTGCGAGGTGTCGACACTCGAGGAGTCCGGCATCCAGCTGTGCGACGTCGTCATCGCGGCGACCGGCGACGACAAGGTCAACCTGGTCGTCTCGCTGCTCGCGAAGACGGAGTTCGCGGTGAAGCGCGTCGTCGCGCGGGTGAACAACCCGGCGAACGAGTGGCTGTTCAACGACGCCTGGGGTGTCGACGTGGCCGTCTCGACCCCGCGCATGCTCGCGGCGATGGTCGAGGAGGCCGTGAGCGTCGGCGACCTGGTCCGGCTGATGACATTCCGCCAGAGCCAGGCGAACCTGGTCGAGCTGACGCTGCCGGAGGAGACCCCGCTGGCGGGCAAACCGGTGAGCGAACTCAACCTGCCGCGCGACGCGGCGCTGGTCACGATCCTGCGCGGCGACCGCGTGATCGTCCCGCAGCCCGAGGACCCGCTGGAGCCGGGCGACGAGCTGTTGTTCGTGGCGACCTCGGACGTCGAGCCCGAGATCCGCCTAGCCCTGGGCTACTGAAAAAAATCCCAATGTGGCTTTCGTCAGCTTCTGGCTGACGAAAGCCACATTGGCGTGCTCAAAGCTGACCAATGCCGCATTGGGATTTTTTCGGCCTAGGAGACCTCGGGGGCCTGGGCGACTCGGGAACGGCACTATCGCGACGTTTGTGTCGTGGTGAGTGGATTTTGGGGCGTTGAACGACCCATTTCCCACTCACCGGGCCCGCCCGCGCACCACACCAGGCCGTTCCCCAGCTCAGGGGTCGTGAGTGTTTACGCCGGTTAGAACCGGCCGGGTAACTAGTCAGGTGGTTGCTGGGTGTGTTGGTAGCCAGGGGTTTCCGGTGAGGGCGTCGCGGAGTGCGGTGAGTG
>NZ_JBHWEB010000242.1:0-5030 GCF_042734395.1 Amycolatopsis sp. NPDC059657
CACAAAGGACGATCCCGATCCTGGCCATAAGTCGCCAGCAACGCCTGCGCCTCGATCGGATCACCCAGCCTCGTGCCCGTACCGTGCGCCTCGACGGCGTCGACTTCGTCCGCCGTGACCCCGGCATTCGCCAAAGCCCGGCGAACGACCCGCTGCTGAGCCTTGCCATTGGGTGCGGTCAGCCCGTTCGACGCACCGTCTTGACTCACCGCCGACCCGCGCACCACCCCTAAGATCCGATGCCCGTTACGCCGTGCGTCGGACAGCCGCTCCAGCACCACGACCCCGGAGCCCTCGGAAAAACCAGTCCCATCCGCGTCATCGGCAAACGACCGGGACCGGCCATCCGGTGACAGACCACGCTGACGTGACGTGTAGAGCAGCACATCAGGGGTCGCCATGACGGTCGCCGCTCCGGCCAGCGCCAGCGAGCACTCCCCCGCCCGCAGTGCTTGTCCCGCGAGGTGGATCGCCACCAGCGACGACGAACACGCCGTGTCCACCGTCACCGCAGGCCCCTCAAGACCCAGCACATACGACACCCGGCCCGCGGACACGCTGGCGGTCACCGCGGTGCCGAGCTGATCTTCGAGCTGGTCTGCTTGATAGGCGTAGTAGCTGGTGTAGAGGCCGAAGTAGACGCCGACATCCTGCCCGCGCAGGGAGCCCGGGTCGATGCCCGCGCGTTCTAGGGCTTCCCATGACGTTTCCAGCAACAACCGCTGCTGCGGATCCATCACCAACGCCTCACGCGGCGAAATCCCGAAGAACGACGGATCGAAAAGGCCCGCCTCACGCAGAAAACCACCCGCACGGGCATACGTCTTGCCCACCACATCCGGATCCGCGTCGAACAAACCGTCCAGATTCCAGCCACGGTCGGTCGGATAGTCGCCGATCACATCGACACCCCGCTCGACAACCGACCACAAAGCCTCCGGACTGTCCACACCACCAGGGAACCGACACGCCATACCCACAATCGCCAACGGCTCGTCCGCCGCGGCACGCCGGTGCGTGGGCTGTCGGTCGACCGGCTGCTCCGTCTCGCCGATCAGCTCGGCCACGAGCTGATCGGCCAACGCGGACGGGTTCGGGTGCTCGAAGATCAACGTCGCGGGCAGTCGCAGGCCGGTCGCGGTGGCCAGCCGGTTGCGCAGCTCCACCGCGGTCAGCGAGTCGAACCCGAGGTCGCGGAACGCGCGCGTCTGCTCGAAAGCGCCGATGTCGTCGTGGCCGAGCACCGCCGCCGACTGGACACTGACCAGCTTGAGAAGTTCCTCGCGCCGCTCGGCCGCCGGCATGGTGACCAGCCGCCCGGCCAGATCCGACGTCGTCTCCGAGACAGCGGCGACGAGCGGCCTGGCGGTCCGCCGCCGCAGAACGCGCAGCACCGCCGGGACTTCGTCCTGCCCACCGCTCAGATCGATGCGAAGCGGCAGGACATGAGCCCGGCCCTGCGCGATCGCCGCGTCGAACATCGCCATGCCCTCGGCCATGGTGAACGGCAACAGGCCGATGCGGGCGAGCCGATGCATGTCTGTGCCGGTGAGCGAACTGGTCATGCCGGCGTCCTGTGACCAGGCGCCCCAGCCCAGTGCCACGGCCGGTAGACCGAGATCACGGCGATGGGCTGCCAAGGCGTCGAGGAACGCGTTGGCAGCGGCATAGTTGCCGACGCCGGCGCTGCCGACCGAGCCTGCCAGCGATGAGAAGAGGACGAACGCGTCCAGCTCCAGGTCACGGGTCAGCTCGTGCAGGTGCCACGCCCCGCCGGCCTTCGGCACCAGCACGGTGTCCAGGCGTGACGGCGTGAGCCCGTCGATCACACCGTCATCGAGGTCGGCGGCGGTATGGATGACCGCTGTCAACGGGTGTTCGGAGTCGATGCCTGCCAGCAGCGCCGCCAGCGCCGCGCGGTCGGACACGTCGCACGAGACGATCTCGACCTCCGCACCGAGTTCGGTCAAGTCGGCGCACAGCTGACCGGCGCCTGCCGCGGCCATGCCGGAGCGGCTGGACAGCACGAGGTGCCGCACGCCCCGCTCCGCGACCAGGTGACGGGCAAGCACTCGGCCGATACCACCGGTGCCGCCCGTGATCAGCACGGTGCCGCCGTCGCGCCACACCGCCGGACCCGGGTCGGTAGCGGGTGAGAGGCGCGCCAACCGCGGCGCGAGCCATCGGCCGTCGCGCGACGCCAACTGTGTTTCGCCCGATTCGACGAGCGCGAGCAAGGACGCGCTGTCGAGATCCAGTGGCGCATCTTGTTCGAGGTCAACGAGAACGAATCGGCCGGGGTGCTCGGCCTGCGCGGAACGGATCAAGCCTGCCGCCGCCGCGCCGGGCAGATCGCGCACCGCGGCGCCGGCACCGTCCACCGCCGCACGCGTCACCACGGCCAACCGTGAGCCTGCCCAGTGTTCGTCGGCGTTCAGCCATTCCTGCACCACGGCGAGAATCCGCGCCGTGAGCTCGTGCACGCCATCGAATCCCTCGCCAGCCGACCACGACGGCAGGACCACGAGGTCTGGTGCCTGCTGTCCGCCGGTGCGCAGCAGACGCAGGTCGTCCGCGGTCGTGATGTGCGCCGACGTGCGCACGGCCGCGCCGTTGTCGACGTACTCGACCGGCACCCAGGTCATCTCGAACAACCGCTGGCCGACAGCGGTTCCCCGCCGTTCCGTGGCGCGCAGCGTCAGCGACTCCACCGCCACGACCGGCGCCCCCGCCGTATCGGTGGCCACCACCGAAACCGTGTCCGCCGCCGTCGCCACCACGCGTGCGCGGAGCTTCGTCGCACCGGTCGCGTGCAGTTCGACGCCCGCGAACGAGAACGGCATTCGAGGCGTGCCGGAATCGGTCCGAGGCAGCAGCCTGATGGCTTGCAGCACGGCGTCGAACAGCGCCGGGTGCAGCCCGTAACCACCGGCTTCCTGCTCGGCCTCAGGAAGTTCGACCTCGACGAACACTTCATCGCCGCGAGACCACGCCGACGTGAGGCACCGGAATGCGGGTCCGTACACCAAGCCGGTGGCGGCCGCGTCCTGGTAGAAATCGCTGGTGTCCAACGGTTCCGTGGCACGGGGTGGCCAGTTCACGAGGGCGCCGAACTCGGCGCCCTGGCCGCCGGACAAGGTAGCGGTGGCGTGCTGGACCCAGTCCTGGTCTCCGTCGGCACGCGCGTGCAGCGTCGCCTGCCGAGTGCCGTCCGCGGTGGCCGGTCCGGCGGTGAGCTGGATCTGGACGCCCTGGTGGGGCGGGATCACGAGCGGCACGTGGATCACCAGCTCGTCGAGCCTGCCGCAGCCGACTCGGTGCCCGGCCTGGGTCAGCAGTTCGACCAGTGTGCTGCCGGTCAGGAGCACCTCCTCGCCGACGGCGTGGTCGGCCAGCCACGGCTGAGAGTCCACCGACAGTCGGCCGGTGAACAGCATTCCGCCGGCGCCCGGCAGTTCGACGCCTGCCGCCAGTAGCGGGTGATCGACCCGGTCCATCCCCCATGCCGTGGCGTCGCCGGATCGTGCGGGCAACAGCCAGTAGTTCTTGTGCTGGAAGGCGTATGTGGGCAGGTCGACGGCGACGGCACCGGTTCCGTCGAGCACGGCCGGCCACTGGGGTGCCACACCGCCCACCGCGAGCTCGGCCAGTGCGGTCATCACCTGCTCCGTAGCGCCGTGATCGCGGCGCATCGGCGACGTGACCGTCGCCCGCACCGCCTCTCGATCGATGGTCTCCCGAACTGGCAGTGACATCACGGGGTGCGGGCTGATCTCGACGAAATGCTTGTGCCCCTGGGCAAGCAGCGCCGTTACCGCCTCGCTGAACTGTACGGTTTGACGCAGGTTGCGGTACCAGTAGCCGGCGTCCGCGGTGGGACCTTCGACCCACCCGGTGTCCACAGTGGAATACCACGGGACCTTCGGGGTCACGGGTACGACCGGCGCCAGCAGCTCCGCCAGCTCCTGCTCGATCTGCTCGACCTGCGGGGAATGCGAGGCGTAGTCGACGTCGACTCGGCGCACGGACACGTCTTCGGCCCGCAACTGCGCGACCAGGCGATCCAGCGCGCCTGCCTCGCCCGCCACGGTGACCGATCCGGCGCTGTTGATCGCGGCGACCGACAGGGCTTCGCCGTTGGCGTCGATCCGCCGCCGCACCTCGTCCACCGGCAGGCGGACCGACGCCATGCCGCCGCTGCCGGCGATGGTGGCGATGGCCCGGCTGCGCAAGGCAACGACCCTGGCAGCGTCATCCAGTGACAGTGCGCCGGCGACATGGGCCGCGGCGATCTCACCTTGGCTGTGCCCCACCACGGCATCCGGCTCGACACCATAAGAGCGCAGCACAGCGGCCAGCGACACCATGATCGCCCACAACACCGGCTGCACGACATCCACCCGCTGAAGCAGCCGCTCGGTGTCCTTATCGGTCAGCACCTCGACCAGCGACCAGTCGACGAACGGCGACAAAGCCTCCTGGCAGGAACGCAGGCACTCGGCGAAAACCGGCGACGTGGCCAGTAACTCGCGGCCCATGCCGACCCACTGACCACCCTGACCAGGGAAAACGAACACCACCGAGCCGTCCGGGTCCGCGGTGCCTGTGACGACGTGACCGGCGGGTTCCCCCGCGGCCGCCGCCTGAAGGCCGGCGAGCAGTTGCTCCGGCGTGTCAGCGACAACGGCGACGCGGTGCTTGAAGTGCGAGCGTTGTGTCGCAAGGGAAAGAGCCAGATCGGCGACGCGGAGTTCGGAGTCGGCCTCGATCCGGGTCGCCAGCCGGGCGGCCTGTGCGCGGAGCGCCTGCGTGGACTTCGCCGAGACGACAACCGGCACCGTGGTGGGCGAGCCTTCCTTCGGCGGCTGTTCGGTCGCTGGTGGTTGTTCGAGGATCACGTGCGCGTTCGTGCCACTCACGCCGAACGCGGACACACCGGCGCGACGGGGGCGGTCCGATTCGGGCCAGTCGACAGCCTCCGTCAGCACCCGCACCGCTCCGGTCGACCAGTCCACTTGGGACGTCGGCAG
>NZ_JBHWEB010000243.1:0-4921 GCF_042734395.1 Amycolatopsis sp. NPDC059657
AGGCGACCGACATAGGCCGTCACCCCGGCTTCCGCCTAGTTCCTACCACAAGCCCCTTCCAAGGGCCCGCACGGAAGAGGGTGCACTAGTGACCGGCCGTCGACGAGCTTGCCGCCGAGCGGGCGCATGGTCCCGCAATCGAGGTGGTGGACGCGCATCAGGGCAACTCCCTTTCGATGGTGGCGCGCAGGTGTTCCTGCACCGCGCGCAAGGGGGCGACGTCGTGCCTGGTCCGCGCGAGCAGCAGCGCGCCTTCGACCGAAGCGAGCACGATGGTCGCCAGTTCGCCGGCCTTCTCGGCCGAAAAGCCTTGTGAGACAAAGTATTGGGACAAGCCGTCGAGCCAGGACGCGTACCCGTCGGCGCAGGCCTGCCTGACCGGCTCGCTCGACGCGTCCATCGCGACTGTCGCGAGTGGACAGCCGCGTTGGAAGTCCGACGCGACCTGGACTTCGATCAAGCCGTCGATGACCGCGCTGACCGCGGCGGCCGCGTCCGGCGCGGTGGCGACGATCCGCGTGATCATGTCGCGGAAAGTGCCACCGGACAGCCGAAGCGCCTCGGCCGCGAGCTGCTCTTTGCCGCCGGGGAAATGGAAGTAGAGCGAACCCTTGGGCGCACCGCCCGCCGCGACGAGCTGATTGAGGCCGGTGGCGTGATAGCCCTGGGTGTGGAAGAGCTCGGCGGCGGTTTCGAGCATGCGCTGCCGGGTGTCGGTGCGGCGGACCATGAGACGACCGTAGCTCAAACTATGACGACCGGTCTAGTAATTCTCAAAGCCGGTAAGTTGTCGCGCATGCCGAACCCCACCGGACAGCAGTTCGAGATCACCCGAGGCAACGCGCGGGCCGTCGTCACCGAAATCGGCGCCGGACTGCGCCTGTTCGAAGTCGGCGGGGTGCCCTATGTCGAGGAGTTCGCCGCCGACGAGGAACCGCCCAAGGGCGCGGGTCAGGTGCTCCTGCCCTGGCCGAACCGCACCAAGGGCGGCCAGTGGGTCTACCAGGGTGAGAAGCAGCAGCTCGAGATCACCGAGAAGGCGCGCGGCAACGCGATCCACGGCCTCACCCGGCACAAGGAGTGGGAGCTGCTCGAGCACGCCGAATCATCGATCACGCTGTGCGTCGACATCGACGGCGAGCCCGGCTGGCCGGTGCCGCTGCGTGCCGTCACCACCTACGAACTCGCGCCGCGCGAGCTGACCATCACGCACGAGATCCGCAACGAGGGCGACTCGCCGATCGGCGTCGGCCTCGGCACCCACCCGTACTTCCGCATCGGCGACGCGCCGACCGACGAGCTCACGCTGACGCTGCCCGCGACCCGCGTCCGGCCGTACCTGGGTGACGAGCAGATGCCGTACGACACCGAACGCGACGTCGAGGGGACCGAGTACGACTTCCGCGGCGGCCAGGTGCTCGCCGGCGTCGACCTCGACACCGCGTTCGGCGGGCTCACCACCGGCGAGGACGGCCGTCATCACCATGTGCTCACCCACGGCGACAGCACGCTCGACGTCTGGGCGGGCCCCGACTTCAAGTGGGTCCAGGTGTTCACGCCCGCCGAGCTGGTCGGGCGGGGGCGCGCCGTCGCGATCGAGCCGATGACCTGCCCGGCCGACGCGCTCAACACCGGCACCGACCTGATCGAGCTGGAGCCGGGAACCTCCTGGTCAGGCAGCTGGGGCATCCGGCTCGGCTGAATTCGGGCGACAGCGGAAGACACCCCGGATTAGCCTCGGATGATGGAACCGGTGAGGCTCGGCCCGCAGGACGCGGGCGAGATTCTTACGCTGCAGCGTGCGGCGTATGTGACTGAAGCACGGGCGCATCGGACGTTCGACCTGCCGCCTCTCGTGGAGACGCTGGCGGAGACCAGGGACGCGCTCGGCGATCCACTGTGTCTCGCCTGGGGCTACCGCGAAGAGGCCAGGCTGGTCGCGAGCGTGCGTGTCCGTGTGGTCGGGAACGTGGGCGAGGTCGGCCGTCTGGTCGTCGCCCCCGACCGGCAAGGGAACGGCTACGGCAGTTCGCTGCTGCTGGCCGCCGAAGCGCGGCTGCCTCGCGGGGTGACGGTCTTCCGGCTGTTCACCGGCGAGTTCAGCCATGGCCCGTTACGGCTCTACAAACGCTTGGGCTATCACGAAACCCATCGTTCGCCGGAGTTCGACTATCAGCTCGTGCATTTCGAGAAGGAGATCGCCTGACTAGTACCTGGTCAGGTCCGCGGCGAGGGCCGCCGCGGCGAAGGGATCGAGCGGGACGCGCGCCAAGGGCGGCCCGCCCGACCAGAACCGGGACGTGCTCGTCGCCGCGGTGAGAGAGCCGTTCAACGCCTTGTCAGGCCAGTAAACCTCGACGGTGACCGAGTCCGGGGTCTCGACGATCACCACGTCCTTGTCGTTGACCTTGGCGGTCCGGCAAGGCCGCGGCCGCGCGCATCCCGGGTCACCCTGGCCCAGCGCGCCGCGCCGGATCTCGACCATCCCGTGCCGGTCGCCGTCGGTGATCAGCACCGCCGCGTGGTCGGTGCCGCCGATCCGCGCGGAGGCCCTCTCGGTGGCCTGGGTGCCGCGTTCATGCAACGCGCCGAGCAGCTCGGCGGCGAGCTCACCCGAACCGCGGGACTCCGGCTCTGCCGGTGTCAAGCGGCTGAACGCGTCGGCCGTGCAGCCCGACAACGCGAGCAAAGCCACCAAAGCAGTCATCGATTTCTTCCCCATGGCCACAAGACGCTTCGGCGGCGCCCGCGTTGTGCGGATCTCGGTTAGCGTGTCTCACCATGGCTGAAGCGATTGTGGGGGGCTACGTGGTCCCCGTCGACGGTGACCCGATCGACGGCGGCACGGTGCTCATCGAGGACGGCAAGATCATCGCGGTCGGCACCGCGTCCGACGTGGACATCCCGGACGACGCCGAGCTCATCGACGTGTCCGGCTGCTGGGTGCTGCCTGGATTCATCGACGCGCACGCGCACCTCGGCGTGCACGAGGAAGGCGAAGGCTGGTCCGGCAACGACACCAACGAGATGACCGACCCGATCGGCGCCCGGTTCCGCGCGCTCGACGGCATCGACCCGTACGAGGTCGGTTTCGACGACGCGCTCGCGGGCGGGATCACCAGCGTCGTCATCAAGCCGGGGTCGGGCAACCCGGTCGGCGGCCAGACGATCGGCGTGAAAACCTGGGGCCGCAGCATGTTCGACGTGGTCTTCAGAGAGCACGTCAGCGTCAAGAGCGCGCTCGGCGAGAACCCGAAGCGTGTGTACGGCGACAAGAACCAGACCCCGTCGACACGGCTCGGCGTCGCCGCGGTGATCCGCGAGGCGTTCACCAAGGCCCGCAACTACGCCGCCCAGCGCGAGCACGCGCGCTCGGAAGGCAAGCCGTTCGACGTCGACCTCACGCACGAGACACTCGCGAAGGTGCTCGACGGCGAGCTGTACTGGGACCAGCACGTCCACCGCGCGGACGACATGGTCACCGCGATCAGGCTGGCCGAGGAGTTCGGCTACAAACTGGTGATCAACCATGGCACCGAAGGACATCTGATCGCCGACCTGCTCGCCGAGCGCGGCGTGCCGGTGATCCTCGGGCCGCTGTTCACCACCCGCGCGAAGGTCGAGCTGCGCAACCGGAACATGCGCTCGGCCGGGATCCTCGCGCGCGCGGGCGTGAAGCTGGCGATCACCACCGATCACCCGGTGGTGCCGATCAACTTCCTTGTGTACCAAGCGGCTTTGGCGGTGAAGGACGGCCTCGACCCGGACACGGCACTGCGTTCGATCACCATTAACCCGGCGGAAATGCTCGGCCTGGACGATCAGGTGGGCGCCTTGAAACCGGGCCTGGACGCGGATATCGCCATCTGGTCCGGCGACCCGCTGGACGTCATGAACCGCGCGATGCGGGTGTTCGTGCGCGGCCGCGAGGTCTACACCTTCAACGAGGCCAAGGGTGAAGGTGTTGTGGCCGAACGCCGGTATCGGGAGTCCTGATTTAAGCCAGGCGTGAGATCCTTGCAGGCTGATCCGGCCCGGACGTAGTTTCCCGGAAGCCCGCCACGGAGCGGGCTTCCGCGGGGCTCGAAGGGGGGTATCACATGCTCAAGAAGACTCTGCTCGGCCCTGCGGCCGCCGCGCTTTTCATGCTGGGCGCCGCGAATCCGGCGCACGTCGTCCGCGGAACGGTCGACCTGTTCGACAACGCGAACTTCGACTGGAGCGCCGGTGGGCCGTCGGCAGCACTCACGACCTGCGGGCGTCGAGGTCGATCTTCAGCGGGAATGGCGCTTCGAACCCGGTGAAACGATCTCGACGATGATGACCACGTCGCCGGCCTTGAGCATGCTGTCTTCGTCGTCAGCTGTGGTGACCGCTTCCCGGCCAACGACAATGAGGTCCGAGCGCCTGGAAAACCCAGGCTCGTCCGAAGGCGCGAGTTCGAGATCGGCGTCGATGTCTTGGATAGCCATGAGATGCGGCGGAAGCTGCGGCAGGCTTTGCACGTCGCGCTTCCCAGCGCGATGTGGTGTCTCGGCCGAGGGCTTGGCGACATCAAAAGGCGACCTTCCGCAAGCTCCGAAAAGCCGGAATCGGTTTCGCCGCGCGCCGAGTACTCCTCGATCGTCAGCAGATGATCCGGCATGGTCAGCCACGGACGCTGCTGCGGTTCGGGAAGGGCCGTCACTACGCCTCCTCACGCCACCAGCATCGTCGCATGATCCGAAGCTCTCGCAGACCATGATACATAAGGACTAGGCCACTTCGTGACTTTGGGGTCGTGAGTGTTGCGGGCGGTTATTGCGGGGAAAGCCGAATGTGGCTGGCTGGTGAGGGACTCCTTCACCACGTCCGGCGGGGCGCCCGCAAGCCTCGGGCGGGCTTGAGGTGAGGGGGCCGTTGGGTGCGTAGTACGCACCCC
>NZ_JBHWEB010000244.1:0-4914 GCF_042734395.1 Amycolatopsis sp. NPDC059657
GTACGAACGGCGCTTGCGAGGAGGCATGAGGACATCCTTTCAACAGGACGACTGGTCCTGCTAACTCGGTGTCCACTACCCGGGGTGAACCTCAGCCGCGGCCCAAGACCTGACCGCACGCGAGCGCACACCAAGCGGCCCAAGGCCAGCTTGATGGTTACTTGGGGAGCAGCAAGAAAGTGGAACTCAACCCCATTGCTAGATGCGGTGGGAGCACTCAATGCCGTCTACAACAAGACCATCGCGCTCTCGGATGACCTGCGCGATCTCAACACCCCGCATGGCTGGTCCGGTGAGGCCGCCACCGCCGCCGCCGGCAAGGTCAATCAGATCATCGACAGCCTTGAGGAGCACGCCGCCGAACTCGCGGCCGGCCGACGTAGCTTCGGCGATACGGGTGATGCCATCACAGGCGTTATGCATGGCGTACGCGAGGCGGAGGCTCTCGCGGCGGCGCAACACTTCACCATCGGAGACGACGGCGTGGTCGTTGACAACGGGCCGCCCGCGGGTATCCGCACGGATCAGCAGGAGGCGGTGGCGAGGGAACGCCAGAAGATCGCTGCCGAGCTGCGCGAACGAGTTGACCAGGTAGTCCGCAGCGCCACCGATGTCGACGCGGACTTCAGCCTCGTCCTCGACAAGATCCTGTCCGGGCACACGATCGACGCCGCAGCTAACGACAACGAACACACCAGCCTCGCCGGCGCGGGCAACGCTGGAGATGCTCTCGGCTCACTGACCATCCCGGCGCCGCCGCCAGAGGGTGCGACGGCAGCGCAGAACGCTGCTTACTGGGCCACCCTGAGCGAGGCTCAGCGCACCCGATTGGCGACGGACAGGCCCGAGTTGGTCGGACCTCGTGACGGGTTCTCGGCGAAGCAGCGCGATATCGCCAACCGCGTCCTGATCGGGCGTGAACAAACAACCCTTCGGCATGACCGGGATGAACTGCAACGCAAGATCGACAACTTCCCGCGTACTGGCGGGGGCGAGATCAAGCTCAACGATCAACGCGACTTCGATGCACTCAAGTCCCAGCTCGCCGCGCTTGATGGGAAGCTCCATGGGCTCGACCAACTGAACCAACGGCTGAACCAGCCTGCCGACACGCCAGAGAACCAGAAGTACTATTTGCTGGGCATCGACGGCAGAGAAGACGGCAAGGCCATTGTCGCAAAGGGAAATCCGGATACCGCGGCCAACGTAGCCACTTACGTTCCTGGGACCACAGCCGACCTCGCCACCTTTGGTGATGAGCTCAATCGGGGCGACGCGATGCATCGAGAGGCGGTTGAATCGGGCGGCAAGTCGACATCCGTCATAACATGGCTGGGTTACGACGCGCCCGATACTTTGCTCAATGCGGGAAGTGAGAGCTACGCGGATAACGGGAAGAAGGCACTTGACGGATTCCAGGATGGCCTGCGAGAGAGCCACGAAGGTACTCCGTCACACAATA
Organism: Amycolatopsis sp. NPDC059657; assembly: GCF_042734395.1. NCBI lineage: Bacteria > Bacillati > Actinomycetota > Actinomycetes > Pseudonocardiales > Pseudonocardiaceae > Amycolatopsis > Amycolatopsis sp. NPDC059657. The sequence goes on from NZ_JBHWEB010000244.1 coordinate 1,463, forward strand.
CGGCGGTCGGGCACAGTTACGGAACCACACTCATCGGACACGCCGCGCGCGACGAGAAACTCGCTGTCGATGACCTGGTACTCATCGCCAGCCCTGGCGTAGGTGTCGACCACGCCAGTCAGTTGAACATGCCACGTGATCACGTGTTCTCGACGACTGCCGACAAGGACGTCATCCACGTCACGAACTTTCCCAGGCTCCCCGGCGGCGACGGGATGCCGGGCGATCCGCTCGGTCCAAGCCCCACCGATCCCGAGTTCGGCGGCCGTACATTCCGCTCCGCCCCGGGGACGACAGCGGCGGCGCCACTCGACCTACCCAGCGTCGCCGCTCACGGCGAGTACTGGCAGCAGAACAACCCCGCACTCCGGAGCACCGGCAAGATCATTGCCGGGCAGCAACCGTGAAGCGGAGAGGTGCACTATGAAGCGCGAGTCAGGCAAGCGGCTTGCAGCCATCGCGGTCGCGGTCATGTTAGTTGTCACCGGCTGCGGTTCAGGCGGCAACAGTCCCGGAGGTGAAATGCAACCGACGATCACGCTCGCCGAGGCAGCTAGGAAGGTCGATGAGTACGCCGAGCTTGCTCGGCAAGCTATCGGCCCCGACACCAAGTTCGGGAACCCCGGTAAGAACTATGACTTCCCCTGCTCGAACGCGGACGGCAGCCCGGCTAAAAATCGACGCGATGCCAGAGTGAGTTACCAACTTGAAGGGACCTCAGTCGAAAAGATACCCGTCTACTTCGACGCGATCCGGTCTTTTTGGGCCAGGTCAGGGTTTGAGGTCAACGACGAAGAACCGCCAAACCGCTACCTAGGCGGGGTGAACAAGGCAAACGGGTTCACAATGGCGTTGAAGAGTAACGACCTCGGTGAGGTCTATCTCAAGGTGTCGTCACCGTGCGTCTGGCGGAATGGAAGCCCGGAGCCCGACAAGCCGTAGACAGCAGCGTAACCACAAGGAACAAGGTGAGCCACAAACCGATCGCCAGCCTGCTTGCGATATTCGCGGGACTCACCGTGGTCTTGGCTGGTTGCAAGGGCAACAGTAGCGGAGGTGGAATGCAACCGACGATCACACTGGCTAAGGCTGCCCGAAAAGTCGATGAATACGCGGAAGCGGCTCAGCTGCCGCTCGCGGTCAAGTTCACGAATCCCGACAAGAACTACGACTTCCCCTGCTCGAACGCAGACGGAAGCCCAGCAAAGAATCGACGGGATGCGAGCGTCAGCTACCAGTTAGAGGGTGCCCCGCCAGAGAAGACCTTCGAAGCGTTACGTACTTGATGGCCGTCTGCAGACTTCACCGTTGTCGAAGACGATCCACAACGGAAGTTCTTGACCGCGGAGAACAAGGCGAACGGATTCCGCATGGGTTTGCAGAGCAACGATCTCGGTGAGGTCTACCTCACTGTCTCGTCACCGTGCGTCTGGCGGAACGACACGCCGGAGCCAGACAAGTAGCGGACAGCAAGAAACCCGCCGGAGACCGGCGGGTTTCTTGGTACTGCTGTCTCAACCGTACGTGCGCCCGAAGGGATTCGAACCCCTGACCTTCTGATCCGTAGTCAGATGCTCTATCCAGCTGAGCTACGGGCGCTTGTTCAGTTATCAATCTAGCACCTGCCGGAACAGGCACCAGCGGAGGCTCCGGGATTTGAACCCGGGAGGGGGGGTTACCCCCAACCGCATTAGCAGTGCGGCGCCATAGACCAGACTAGGCGAAGCCTCCCAGGCCCAACGACCACTGCGAAGATAGGTTACACACCCCCCGAACGGGCCTGAACATCACCCCCCGTGTCTAGCGCTGCAGCATCCTGAGCAGGCGCGATGGGCGGCCGCCGAGGCCCTCGGCCTCGAAAGCGGCGATGCCGACTCGCGGTAGGTCACGGACTCCGGGGTAGATCAGGTAGCGGGGAACCCAGCGGGGTTGGAACTTGGCGTTGAAGCGGTAGAGGGACTCGATCTGGACCCAGCGGGACATGAGGCGGATGGCCCGTGCCGAGATGCGGGCGAACGGGCCTGCTCCGATGCGGTGGCCCTGCTCCATGACCGCGCGGAAGGCGGCGAAGTTGAGGGAGACGTGGTGAATGTCACGGTCCGGGCAGGCGAGCATGAGCTCCGTGATCATCAGCTCGTTGACGCCGTTGTCGGCGGTCCTGTCGCGCCTCATCACGTCCATGGACAGGCCGTGTTCGCCCCAGGGGACGAACTGGAGGATGCCTCTGATGCGGCCGTGCTGGTGGGCTGTCACGAGGACCGAGCCCGGGTCGCCCATGCGGCCCAGCGCCATCGAGAAGCCGCGTTCCGTGGCCGTTCCGCGCCAGTTGGCGGCCAGCGCCACCAGCTCGGCCAGGTCGGGGCCTGAGATCTCTTCGGCTCGTCTCACCTGGACGTCGTAGCTGGCTCGGCGGGTGCGGGAGACCGCTTGGCGGACGCCGCGCATTACTCGGCCGTCGAGGGTGAAGCCGAGTGCGTCTACGACGGCTTCGTCGCCGATCTCGAGTACCTCGAGGTCGAAGCGGGCCCAGACGGTGGCGCCCAGCTCTGAGCAGCCCAATACCGCTGGGATCCAGCCGTGGCGGCGGCAGACCTCGAGGTACTCCTCGATCGCGCCTGGCCAGGCTTCGTGGTCGCCGAGCGGGTCTCCGGAACACATGGCGACGCCGGCGATCACTCGGTAGGTCAGTGCCGCTTTGCCGGACTTCGAGAAGACCGCGAACTTGTCGCTGCGGAGTGCGAAGTAGCCCAGGGAGTCTCGGTCGCCGTGCTCGTCCAACAAGAAGCGCAGGCGTGCGATTTCCTCGGACGACAGTGCTGGGGACGGTTCGGCGGACCTGAGCAGGAAGTACGCGGCCAGCAGGACCGCGGCGATGCCGAACAGCAAACCTACGGCCGCGCTGAGGTCCTCCATCCACATCGCGTGGAAGACCGCGGGGCCGGTCACGCCGACCAGCGCCAGGCTGGACTGGGTCACTCGGCCGACGAAACCGAGCGGCTCGAGTACCGCTCGGGAGGCGACCGACAACAGGGTGAAGTTGATCAGGAATCCGGCCGCGGTCAGCTGGAGGAAGACGCCCAGCGCGCGCCATTTGCCGGTGACCGGGTCGGGCAGCGCGATGAAGTACTTGCGGGTCGCCAGCAGCGTGACCAGCAGGGCTCCGGAGACCAGGCCGGGGCCGAAGACGTGGCGCAGGCCCAGGTGCGAGACCGTCAACAGGACCGTCGCGCCGACCGCGAGCTGCCAGGCGCGGCGTTTGCGGCGGCGGAGGCCGGTGGCCAGCAACACCAGCAAGACGCCGGTGACGAGGACGATGGCGGCCGCCGCCGTGGTGGCGTCCTGGGGCAGCTCGAGCCACTCCGCCAGGTGCCCGCGCAACGTCCTGCGTCCCGCGGGCACCAGCACGGAGACCAGCGCCAGCAACCCCACCAGGCGGGTGACCCAGGTGACGG
>NZ_JBHWEB010000245.1:0-4820 GCF_042734395.1 Amycolatopsis sp. NPDC059657
ATTTAATGCACTCAAAGGAACCTCAAACGAGGTTCAATATATAAGCTCTACTGGCTTAGTTCACTAGCACACTGTTGAGTTCTCAAGCAACACACTGAATTGCTTCAAGCGATATTCATCTAAACTTTGGTCGAGCCATGCCCGTACCTACGATATATTCGTAGGAGGTGGGCGGCCGCTCGTGGGGCCGACGCTGAACGTTACCCGGTCCGATTCGCGGTGTCAAATCCCCGCTCGGCCCTGGCGCCTCCGGTCCTGCTCGGGGCTTGCGGCCCCGCCGGCCCGGTGTTCCTGGCGACTTGGAGAACTTTACATGGCTCGAAACCCCTGAAAACAGGGGGGTCACTTAACGCCATCGCCGCAGGTCAGACCGTAGGCGTCAAGTCATCCGATGGTGGGAAGGTAGTTCGGGGCCCGCCGAGCGTTCGCCGCGCGTTCATAAGCGGCGCCCAGCGAGAGCACTCGGGCGTCCGCCCACTGCCCAGCCATGAACGAGATCCCCACCGGGAGCGGGCCGACGAAACCCGCGGGCACGGTCACCGCCGGGTAGCCCGCGACCGCCGCGGGGGTGGACGACGGGATCACGTCGTTGTCGCCCGTCGCGCAATCGGTCTTCCACGCGGGCGGATTGGTCGGGGCGGCGATCGCGTCGAGCCGGTACCGGGCGACGACCTCGTCGATCGAGCGTTTCGCCAGGTCGGTGAGCTCGGCGCGCTGCGCGAGGTAGCCGGGATCGGCCGGACCTGGCGCGACGAGTGCCTGCTCGAACAGCTCCTGCCCGGCGAAACAGGTCTGCTCCAGCGGGTCGGAGCGGTTGTAGGCGATCAGCGCGGCGAGGTCGCGCGGAACACCGGGACGACCGGCGAGGTACTTGTCGATGTCCCGGTGGAACTCCGTGAGCAGCGCGGGAAACTCGAGCTCGGCGAGCCGTGCCTGGTAGGGCAGGTCGACCTCGACGACCGTCGCTCCCCTGCGCTCGAGCACCTCGGCGGCGCGGGACATGACCGCGTCGACATCCGGGCCCAGCACGGGCAGCCGCCACAGGCCGATGCGTGCTCCGCGTAACGCGTCCGGCCTCAGAAGTGCGGCGTAATCACGCGGTTGGGTGACCGGGTACCGCCAGGTCGCGGGGTCGGCATGATCGCGGCCCTGAAGTGCGGAAAGGGTGATCGCGACGTCCACGACCGACCTCGCCATCGGGCCAGCGGTGTCCTGTTCCGCGGAGATCGGCACCACGCCTGTGCGGCTGACCAGACCCAGACTCGGTTTGTGGCCGACCGTGCCGGTCATGCCTGCTGGGCAGACGACCGAGCCGTCGGTCTCGCTGCCGATCGCCACCTGCGCGAGCGACGCGGCGACGGCCGCGGCGGAACCGGCCGAGGAACCGCACGGGTTCCGGTCCAGCACGTACGGGTTGTGCGTCTGCCCGCCGACGCCGGACCAGCCCGAGGTCGGCTTCGCGGCACGGAAGTTGGCCCATTCGGACAGGTTGGCCTTGCCGAGGATGACCGCGCCCGCCGCACGCAGGCGTTTGACCAGCTCCGCGTCGGCGGGCGGCTTGGTCCGCAGCGCGCGGGAACCCGCGGTCGTGTCCATCGATCGGGTGTTGATGTTGTCCTTGAGCAGGACCGGTATGCCGTCGAGCGGACCCCGCAGGCGGCCTGCGCGCCGCCTCGCGTCACTTTCGGCGGCTTCCGCGCGCAGCGCCGGGTTCACCACGAGAACCGAACGGACCTTCGGGTCGATGGACCGGATGCGGTCGACATAGGCCGAGGTCAGACGGACGGAATCGAGCTTGCCGCGAGCCATTCGGGCTTGCAGGTCCGGGATGGTCGCGGAGTCGAGGTCGAAGCCGAGACCGCTCGCGGAAGCGGGCGCCATGCTCACGGACGAAAGAAGGGCGACGATCAGTGCGAGTCTTCGCAATTCCCGTCGCCCTCCTTGTCAGAGAACCGGTAGCAGTGTGCGCAACTCGTAGGGAGTCACGGCGCTGCGATAGTTGTCCCACTCAACCCGCTTGTTACGCAAGAAGAAGTCGTAAACATGTTCGCCGAGCGCCTCGGGCAGCAGCTCCGACTTCTCCATCTCCGACAGCGCCTCGCCGAGGTTCTGCGGTAGCTGGGAGTAACCGGCGGCGCGGCGCTCAGCGTCCGACAGCTGCCAGATGTTGTCCTCGGCGGGCGGCGGGAGCTCGTAGCCCTTCTCGATGCCCTTGAGGCCGGCCGCGAGAATCACCGAGTACGCGAGGTACGGGTTGCACGCCGAATCCAGCGTGCGGATCTCCACCCGGCGCGAGGATGCCTTGCCCGGTGAGTACATCGGCACGCGGACGAGCGCGGAGCGATTCGAGCGGCCCCATGACACGGTCGTCGGCGCCTCACCGCCGCTGATCAGGCGTTTGTAGGAGTTCACCCACTGGTTGGTGACCGCGGAGATCTCCTTGGCGTGGGTCAGCAGACCCGCGACGAACGCCTTGCCCGTTTCTGAAAGCTCGTACGGGTCCTCGGCGTCGTAGAACGCGTTGCGGTCACCCTCGAAGAGGCTGACGTGGGTGTGCATCCCCGAGCCGGGCTGATCGGTGAACGGCTTGGGCATGAAGGTCGCGCGCACGCCCTGCGTGATCGCGACCTCCTTGACGACGTAACGGAACGTCATCACGTTGTCGGCCATGGTCAGCGCGTCGGCGTACCGGAGGTCGATCTCCTGCTGCCCCGGTGCGCCCTCGTGGTGGCTGAACTCGACCGAGATGCCCATGGCTTCGAGCGTCTCGATCGCGTGGCGACGAAAGTGCGTGGCGGTCGCGTGGCTGGCCTGGTCGAAGTAGCCGCCGTTGTCGGCGGGCTCGGGCTCGGAACCGTCGTCGGGCAGGTTCGAGAGCAGGAAGAACTCGATCTCGGGGTGGACGTAGCAGGTGAAGCCTGCCTCCGCGGCTTTCGAGAGCTGGCGGCGCAGCACGTGCCGCGGGTCGGCCCAGGACGGTGAGCCGTCCGGCATCGTGATGTCACAGAACATGCGCGCCGAGTAGGGGCCGCCGTCGGGGGTCTCCCAAGGCAGCACCTGGAAGGTCGCCGGGTCCGGCTTGGCGACCATGTCCGACTCGGCGACCCGTGCGAAACCTTCGATGGCGGAGCCGTCGAAGCCGATCCCCTCGGTGAAGGCGCCCTCGAGTTCAGCGGGTGCGACCGCCACTGACTTGAGGAAACCGAGCACGTCGGTGAACCAAAGACGGACAAATCGGATGTCGCGCTCTTCCAAAGTGCGCAGCACGAATTCCTGCTGGCGATCCATGGCCGCACCCTAGAGGGCACTTGTTAACGGCATGTTTCACGACACTCCGATGGCCACTGACGTGTTCGGCCTCCTAATCGAAATAGAAGCCAGCGAACCGAGAATCGCCAGGCCGGCGGCGATGTACCAGGCAACGGCGTAGTCACCGAAATGATCGCGGATGACACCGGCGCCGAACGCCGCGATTGCCGCGCCGAGCTGATGCGAGGCGAACACCCAGCCGAACACGATCGGGCCCGCCTCACCGAACTGGCGGACACAGAGCGCGACCGTCGGCGGCACGGTCGCCACCCAGTCGAGACCGTAGAAGATGATGAACGCCCAGGTGCTCATCTCGACGGAGTCGCTGAGCAGCTGCGGCAGCAGTGCCAGCGAAATGCCGCGAAGCGCGTAATAGACACCGAGAAGGATGCGCGGATCGACGCGGTCGGTCAGCCAGCCGGACGCGATGGTGCCGACCACGTCGAAGATCCCGACCAGCGCGAGCAGCCCGGCCGCGGTCGTCTGCGGCATGCCGTGATCGTGTGCGGCGGGCACGAAGTGGGTGCTGACCAAGCCGTTGGTGGTCGCGCCGCAGATCGCGAAGCCGACGGCGAGCAGCCAGAACGTCCTGGTGCGCGCGGCCGAGAACAGCACGCTCAGCGCGCGTTTGGCCGTTCCGGTGCGGCGCTCGGGCACTTCGGCTGGTTCGTCCACACCGTATGGACCGATGCCCAGGTCGGCTGGGTGATCACGGATCGCGAGCAGCACCAGCGGGACGACGGCCAGCGCGGCGATCGCGATGACCAGCGACGCCGTGCGCCAGCCCTCGCTGATCGCGAGCTTCGCGACGATCGGCAGGAAGATCAGCTGCCCGGTGGCGCCCGCGGCGGTCAGGATGCCCGTGACGGTGCCCCGGCTGCGCACGAACCAGCGCGCGGCGACGGTCGCGGCGAAACTCATCGCCATCGAGCCGGTGCCGACGCCGACCAGCACGCCCCAGCAGAGGATCAGCTGCCAGCTCTCGGACATGAACACCGTGCCGCCCGCGCCGATCGCGACGACGACCAACGCGGTCGCGGCGACGCGGCGCATGCCGAAGCGCTCCATGAGCGCGGCGGCGAACGGCGCGAACAAGCCGTAGAGCACGAGGTTGACGGAGACGGCGGACGCGATCGTCGCGCGTGACCAGCCGAATTCCTCGTGGAGCGGATCGATGAGCACACCGGGCGCGGCGCGGAAGCCCGCGGCGGCGAGCAGGGCGAAGAACGCGGCGCCCGCGATGATCCAGGCTCTGTGGACCTTGGGGCGCGAAGTGGTCAGCTGCACGGCACTGAGTCTTGTTCGGCGGGAAAACGGGCGAAAGTGGCCGGAGGGCCACTATGCGCAAGGATTCGGCCACGAGTCTGGGCGTGTCTCGTGGAGCTTGTGCGATGGGAGTCGTGATCCAGGTGGTCGCTGGCGGTGCCGCGGGATCATCCTCGTACCGGGTTGTACTCGGGTGATCCCGCGGTTCCGTCAGCCACCACCAGGGCGCGGCTACCCCGTGCAAG
>NZ_JBHWEB010000246.1:0-4786 GCF_042734395.1 Amycolatopsis sp. NPDC059657
TCCACCCCCACGCCAGTCACGCCCGGGCCCGCGTCCCGGCTGTTACCACCCGCCCCCCTCGCTCACGAGCTTCTACTCGGCGCAGGACTCGTCGCCGGGCTTGCGGTCCACCTTGCGGCCGAGTGCGCGCAGGCCGACGTTGACGCCGACGATCACGGCGGTGCCGGTGGCCGCGATCGCGTAAAGTCCCGCTCCCGCAAGGGCTCCGACGGCAGCGGCGCACCACAGTGTGGCGGCCGTGTTGAGGCCTCGGACGTTCATCCCGTCGCGGATGATCACACCCGCGCCGAGGAACCCGATACCGGACACGATCTGCGCCGCGACCCGTGTCGGGTCCGCGCTCCCCGCGCCGGTCACGTCACCGAAACCGTGCGCTGACAGCAAAACGAACAGCGTCGCGCCGACGGCGACCAGCGCGTTGGTGCGCAGGCCCGCGATCTTGGCGCGGAACTGGCGCTCGAAGCCGATCACGGTGCCCAGGCCGACGCCGGTGGCCACGCGCAGCAGCATTTCAAAGGTGTTCATGGCGAATCTCGCTTTTCTGGCGTGCGGACAGCCAGACAGGACGAAGACCGCCTTAACGCACGAACCCTACGAGGGCGGTCTTCCCAGAACTGTCTTCCGGCATGTTCCGCTCACCTCGCTCTCCGGTCTCGTACTAGATCAACTCGAGCCACGATACACGCCCCGCTCCCACCGGCGCCGTAAGTACCGCGCAAAAACCTCGGGCACCGGCCGTGTCGTCCATCCATGCACGCGTGTCGTCCATCCATGCACCGATGGACGACACGCGTAGAACTAGGGAGCGACCGCGCCCGTTTTGGGGTCGAGCTTCAGCGGTTTCGCGGCGGCGGCGCCGAAGTCGAACATGGACCGCATATCGCCCGCCAGCTCGTCGTACGAGGCGTCGCCGATCTTCCCGGTCGACCAGTTCTCCTCGATGAACCGGAGCACCGAGGTCTGGTCGGTCAGCGTGTGGTCGACGTGGTTCACCTTGCTGTACGGCGAAATCACCAGCAACGGCAGGCGCGGGCCGTAGCCGCACCGGTCGGCGTAGCCGCCGAGCTTCACCGGCTGCCCGGTGCAGATCGCCGAGTCCTGCTTCGCGTCGTTCGAGCCGTTGACGATCGGGCCCGCGACGTGGTCGTACCAGCCGTCGGAGTCGTCGTAGGCGAGCACGATCGCGGTCGACGCCCACTGCGGCGACTGCTGGATCTTGTTGACCTGGTTGACCACGAACTCCTGCTCGTCGAGCGGGTCCGAGTAGCCGGCGTGGCCGTCCTGGTACGACCCGGCCTTGAGGTAGCTCACCGACGGCAGATTGCCCGCGCCGAGCGCGGTGTCGAAGTCGCTCAGGTCGTACTGGTGGTTGGCCTGGTCGGTCTTGCCGATCGCGTCCGGCGAGCTCGGCGGGAGGTGCTTCGGGTTGGCCGTGGACTTGTAGTACTGGAACGGTTCGTGGTGCGGGCTGTAGTCCACAACGGACTGACCGCCCACGTTCTTGTGCGACTGCCCGCAGACCGCGTAGTGCCCGCTCTCGCCGCCGCCCGGCGTGGTCGGCTTGAAACCGCCCTGGAACCAGCCCCAGGTGACCTTCTTCTCGTTGAGCAGGTCGCCGATGTTGCGGCCCTTCATCACCGCGAGGTTGTCCTTGGCCGTGTGGTTCTTGTCCGAGCAGTCGTCGAACGCCGGGTCCGGGTCCTCGATGATCGTGCCGATCTTCGACGCGTCGGGCGAGACAGCCACCTTCGGGTCGTCCTTGGGCTCGCCGCTGACCGAGTCGACGGCCTGCACCCCGTGCGTCTGCCCGGAGATCAGGTTGATCGCGCCGGGCGTCGACGGGCCGAACACGGTGTTGAACGAGTTGTCGTTCAACGCGTAGTGCTGGGCGTAGTTCCACATCCCGGTGACGGTGTTGCCGTCGTAGTAGTCCATCACCAGCCCCGGCTCACCGAAGAGCACCGGCTGCCCCTTGCATTTGTCCTTTTCGGTGTTCTCGACGAACTTGTCCATCTTGCCGCCGTTGTAGGCGGCCTGTTCCTTGTTGTAGTCGTGGTCCTGGTCGCAGGTCATCGCCTGCTCGTGCGTGAGCCGCTTCGGCTGGTACGCGTTGGGATTATGCGTGAGCAGCTCCGGCGTCAGCCCGTTGATCCGCGGCGTCCCCGCCGCGGCCGTGAACTGGGTGCCGTCGCTGTTGGCCGCGTTCGGATACGTGCCGAAGTAGTGGTCGAACGCGATGTTCTCGCCGAAGATCACCACCACGTGCTTGATCGGGGTGGCCGTTTGCACCTCGCTCTGCGGCTGCGGCGCGGGCTCTCCCCCGCCGCTGCACCCGGCGGCCAGCACGGCGGCCAGCACGGCGGCGGACGCCAGCGCCACCAGCACCTTCTTGTCCACTGTGGATCCTCCTAAAGGGCCAGCAAGGCGCGGCCGTAGTAGTCGTCAATGCCGGTGACGCCCGGAAACGCGTAGAAGTACCCGCCGCCGAACGGCGAGATGTAGTCGGTCAGCGGCTCGCCGCCGAGCCGCTTCTGCACGGCCTCGAACTGCGCCTCCAGATCACGCTGGTAGCAGGTGAAGATCAGGCCCATGTCGAGGTTGCCGTTCGCGTCGACGCCGCGGTCATAGTTGAAGCCGCGCCGCAGCAGCCTGCTGCCGTCGGTGTCGTCCGTGCGCGGGTTCGCGAGGCGGATGTGACTGGTCAGCGGGATCACCGTGCCGACGGGATCCTCGCCGAACCGCGGCACGTCGGTCTCGCGCGTGCCGTCGAGCGGTGCGCCGGTGTCGCGGCGCCTGCCGATCATGTTCTCTTGTTCCGGCAGCGAGACCCGGTCCCAGAACTCGACGAGCATCCTGATCAGCCGGATCACCTGGTAGCTGCCGCCGTCCGGGGCCCACACCAGACGGTCCATTTCGGACTCGACGGGGTTGGCCGTTCCGTCCTTGAAGCCGAGCAGGTTGCGAGGGGCGCCGTCGGGCCTGGCAGGCGAGCTGAACCCGCCCAACTTCCAGCGCACCTGCATCCCGCCGCGGGTGGCGCGCGTGATGTCGCGCAACGCGTGCAGGACGGTGTCGGCGTGCTCGGCCGTGAGCACCAGGCTGAGGTCACCGTGGCACTGCTTCTCGTCGAGCGCGTCGTCGGGGAACGCCAGCATCGGCTTGAGCTTGGCCGGTTTGCGCTCGGCGAGCCCGAACCGGCCGTCGAACAGCGACGACCCGGCGCCGAGCACCACGCCCAGGTCGCCGCGCGGCACCTCGGGCCCGAGCACCCCGGAGTCCGACGGCGGCGCGGTGATCCCGAGCGCGGCGGGCGCGCCGCCCGCCACCAGGAACCTCGCCCGGTCGGTGATCGTCCGCAGCAAGTCGGCCAGTTCGGCCCGGTTCTCGGCGATCACGTCGAACGCCACGACGACGCTCTGCCTGGCGGGCTCACGCAGGATCGCCTGCTGCCGCGCGCCGTGGAACGCGGGCTGGGCCTGTGCGCTCGCGGACAGCCCGGCGATGCCGGCACCCGCGACCGCGCCACGCAGGAAGGTGCGGCGTGCCAGGTTCACGACACCCTCCTCGGTTCGGCGATCGCGGCGATCGGCGCGAGCTGCTCGGTCAGCTCGGCGACCGAGCCGTTGATCTTCTGCCGCAGCGCCGGATCCAGCTGCGCCAGCGGTGTCCACGAGCCGTCAGGACGTCGCGCGGCCGTGACGGCCTCCCGTGTCCGGTTCATCCACTTGTCCACTGTGGAGAGACCAGGGAAACGCGGCGTCAGCAACGGCCGGAGCACGTCGAGCACGGCGCTGGTTCCGTCCACATTGGCCAGAACGGTCGCCAGATTAGTCCCGCTGCCGGCGTCGGTCTTGCCGGTCAGCTCGAATTGCAGTGAGTTCTCCATGATTTCATGCGCGCGCAACCCAAGATCGTTTTGGTCGATTTGGGCTGTGGCGAACGATTCGCGTAGTCCACGCACGTCGGTTTCGAGCTGCTCGGCGGCCGCGACGAGCTTGGCGGGATCATCGCCGCGCCACAATCCGGCTTCGAGCCCGCGGAACCCGGTCTCGTTGATCGCCGCATCCGCGTCGCCGAAAGCGTCATAAGCGGCGCCGAGCCGTTCGTAAGTCAAGTGCGCGGTCAGCCACGCGGCCTGACTCGCGGCCCGTTTTCCGCCCAGCAGTGCGGTTTTCAGCGCGGCGGTCTGTTCCGAAAGCGTGCCGAGTCCGTTTTGGACATACTCATGATACGCCTTCACCGGCCCGAGCAGATCCGCGTTGGTCACCGGGACGACGGCCGGTCCCCCGCGCTCGGCACCACCCGAGACATGCACCTTCGGCCCGACAAAGGGCGCGTCACCTTCAGGCAGGCACCGGAACGCGTAATCACCATTGCCCAAATTGACCGGCAAAGCCCGGATCGTCCCGGCGCCGAGTCCTTCGATTTCGCCGTACACCATTCCGGTGCCGGGATCGATCAACTCGACTTCGGCCGTCACCGCGCCCGCGTTGCGCACCTGGAGCGTTTGCGGACCCGGCTTGGCGGTCCAGCCCTCGGCACACGAAGATCGCGAAACGGAGATTTCGGACTCCGCAGGGGATTCCGGGCCGCGCGGCCACTTCAGGGCCACCACAACGCCCGCGAGAACGACGACCGCGACCACGATCGCCCAGCGGGCGCGAAGGAAGCGCGACACGCACAACCCCCACCATCGGTGAATGAATCACCGCCACCTTAAACCAAAGGGCCGTGAGTGTTGGCGCCGGGCCGGGCCGGGGGGGACGGGAGGGGGCCCGGGATGCGT
>NZ_JBHWEB010000247.1:0-4481 GCF_042734395.1 Amycolatopsis sp. NPDC059657
CACACCACACCACATCCCCCCCACACCAACCCCCCCCCGCCCCGCGGGCCCCGCGGTCTCGGGGGTGTTTGGGGGGGGGGCGTTCTCTCCCCCCCGGCCGTACCACTCACGACCCCTCTCGGCAGGCTCGCCCGCGCCACACGCGTGGCCCGGCCTTGGATGAGGGCCTCCCTCACCCAAGCCGTGGGGTGAGGGCCTCCTTCACCCGTATATCTGGATGAAGGAGGCCCTCACCAACCTGGGTTGAGTGAGGGAGGCCCTCACCCGGATATCTGCAATGCCGGGGTGGTTAAGGGGCGGGCAGGTTGGTCAAGCCGCTGCTCGGCGGGTGTCGCAGGGGCGGTTGAACGTTGCGAACGGGGCGTTCGCAACGCTGAGCGACACATACGCCCCGTTCATTCCGCCCACCCCGCCCCGCAAAGCAGGCAAATGCGACATCGCGGGGCGAAATTCGGCCGCTTGAGTCCTTTGTGGACGTTAGATGCTTGCGGCCGGGCCACCGACGCAGGCCAAGCCTCAACTACCCAGCATTGCAGATGTCTGGATGAGGGAGGCCCTCACTCAGCTGCCCTGGGGGCACGCCAAATTTGGCGTGCCCCTCAAGAACCGTCGGCAACACTCACGAGGCCGGTTACCTGGGCAGGTCGACGAGCTTGGTGGCGCCGAAGGTGTTCTTGACCGGCACCTCGATCGTCTTGCGGCGTACGGTCACCTTGATGCTGTCCTGCTGCTGCGTCGGGTCGGCGACGGCGAGCTTCCAGCGGCCGTCGACCTTGCCGAAGGCGATCGACGCCGGGCCGGACACCGTGACGTCGTCGACCGTGCCCGCCGCGAAGAAGTTCGCGAGCAGCGTGTTGTCCCACAGCTTCACGGCCTGGACCGTCGTCGTATTGGCCCGCACCCGGAAAGCCAGGCAAGACGCCATGGTCGACACCAGCGAAGCGCCCGGCAGCACCGCGTACGCGTAGGTCGCGTTCACCGGCTTGACACCGTGTGAGAGCACCAGCTTCTGGTAGCGCCGGGTGAAGGGTTCCAAGCTGCCCTTGGTGTTCGCGCCGGTGTCGATGTCACGCCAGGTCGCGGTCCGGTCTTCCCGCAACGCCACCACGTCGGCGTTGTCGAGCAGGACGTAACCGCCGACGTTCTCAAGATGCAGCGCGTGCGGCCGCTTCACCACCGTCGACTTGCCCAGCTCCGTCGAGACCCGCTTCAGGTCGGCGTGCAGCACCCCGCCCGCGCCCTGCAGGTTGCGGTTCTCGATGGCGGTCCGCACTTCCTGGCCGGACGCGTCGGTGATGCCCGCGCCGAGGCAGACGACGCCGGACGGCGTGAAGAACCACGACTTCTTCGCGGTCAGCGTGCCGTCGAACGACACGAAGTCGAGCCCCTGCGCGCCGTGGGAAGCGTCCCAGCGGACACCGCCGCCGTACGCGTTGGGCGTGCGGGGAACGTCCTGCAGCGGCGGGGTCGGGCCGGTCTTGATGGTCGCGCCCGGCAGCAGCAGCGGGTCGACGGTCGGCCAGTACGCGTCGGTGTAGTGACCCTTCGCGTTCGGGAGGAACGTGTAGAGCACGCCGTCGCCGGTGTACCAGCCGTGCAGGTTCATCTGGTTGACCGACTCGTACCGCGCGATGCGGCTGGTGCCCATGCCGAGCGAGGCCGACCAGGTGGTCGTCACGTGGACGACCCGGTCCTGCTGGCCGAACACCCGGTGCGTCGGCACGGTCGGCGCCGGCTTCGGCTTACCTGCCAGCAGTTCCTGCGCGAACTCGATGCCGGGGACGCCGACCAGGTCAGGGCCCGGCGCGAAGCGCTCGGGGTCCGGGATCTTGAGGTACGGCGCGTAGGTGTCTTCCTTGAGCCACTTCGTGGCGAGCGCGGTCAGCTCGGTCTTGACCGGGCCGGTGGCCGACCTGGCCAGCAGCACGGTCGCGCCGGTCAGCTGGTGGCCGATGTCATGTCCGGTCTCGCCCTGGCGCGAGAGCATGCGCCCGCGCACCGACTCCATCTGCGCGCCCGCGTAGACGAACGGCGCGAACGTGTCGGCGACCGTGGCGTAGATCTTCTGCTTGAGCTCCTCCGGCAACGCGAACGCGGTGCCCTTGGTGACATGGATCGTGCCGGCGAGCGCGGTCAGCAGGACGATGCCGTAGTGCCCGGAGTACGGGATCGAGTCGTGCTGGATGAACGAGCCGTCGACGTGGAAGCCGTCGCCCGCCGCCTTGTCGAGCTTCGCGACGACACTGGCCGCGCCACCGCCTGCGACATCGGTCAGCGCCTCGATGCCCTTGGTGATCGTCGCTGTGTCACCGGCCATCGCGCCGGAAACGATGGCGATCAACGACTTGTCGGCCCGGTTGGCGCCCGTCTCGATGATCGAGGCGTTGTTGGTGCGCTTGTTCGGGTCCGCGTTGAAGCGGAACACCGGCTTGAGGTACTTCGCGACGTCGGCGGGCGCCAGCTGCTCCCCGACCGCGGCGAGGGTGTGCAGCAGGTAGTACGGGATGCCGATCTCGTAGGTGTACCAGTTGCCGATCTCGTCGGTCTTCTCGCTGTACTGGTTGCTGGTGTAGAGCAACTCCAGCGCCGTCTTGATCCGGTCGAGGACGACCGGGTCACCGGAGAGCGCGCCGCCCGGCGTGCCCCAGTTGACCGCGATCGACCTCAACCGGGCGTACATCGAGGTGGTGTAGGCACTGCCGGGACCGAGTGGCAGGTCGGCCCACAACGCCCCGCCGGTGACGGACATGCTCGCGTTGTTGGCCTTCGCCACCCGGTCGATGTTCGCCAGCGCCGCGGTCCGCTCGGCGGAGTCGCGGTGGATGCCGGTCTGGAGTTCCCGGTAGGCCGTCACGATCGAACCGGTGCCCGCGTCCTCGGCCGCCGCTAGACCAGAGGCCTTGGCGGCCGAGGCCGGGCCGTTGGCGGCCAGCGGAAGCGCGACCGTGGCCGCCGCGACCGCGGTGGTACGTAACGCCGTTCTCCGGTTTACGGGCATGACGAAACCTCCGGGGGACTCCATTGTCACAAGTGGGGACTTACGGGAAAGGGACTAGCGCCTGCCGTCCGTGCGCCGCGGCAGCTGCCACGGGTTGGCTTCCTGCAAGGCTTCCGGCAGCAACGCGTCCGGGAAGCTCTGCCAGGCGATCGGCCGCTGGAACCGGGTGATGGCCGCCGTGCCGACCGAGGTCGACGTCGGCGCGGTGGTCGCCGGGTACGGGCCACCGTGCTGCTGCGCCCAGCTGACCGTGACCCCGGTCGGCCAGTCGTTCCACAGCAGGCGGCCTGCGATCTTGGTCAGCGACGGGAGGAGCGGGCGCACCCAGTCGGCGTCGGACTCCTCACCCTGGATGGTCGCGGTCAGGCCGGGCTCGATCACGTCGAGCAGGCTGATCAGCTCGGCCTGGTCGGTGTAGGTGACGATCAGCGAAGCCGGGCCGAAGCACTCCTCGCGGACGGTGTCGGCGTCGGCGAGGAAGCTCTTCGCCGTGGTGGCGAACAGGGTCGGGGTGAACTCCGGTCCCTGGCCGCCGCCTTCGGCGAGCACCTCGACACCCGAGACGCCACGCAGCTTGTCGACGCCTTCGGAGTAGCCGGCGGCGATACGGTCGTTCAGCATCGCCTGACCGGCGATCCCGGCGACGGCTTCGCGCAGCGTGTCCTCGAGGCCGTGACCTTCCGGCAGGAACAGCAGGCCCGGCTTGGTGCAGAACTGACCGGCGCCGAGAGTGAACGAGCCCGCGTAGCCCTTGGCGATGGCCTCGCCGCGCTCGGCGAGCGCGGCCGGGGTCACCACGACCGGGTTGACGCTGCCGAGCTCGCCGTAGAACGGGATCGGCCGGGGACGGGCGCTCGCGATGTCGAACAGCGCGCGGCCGCCAGGGACCGAGCCGGTGAACGAGGAGGCCTGGATGCGCGGGTCGTTCAGCGCGGCGACACCCACGGGCTGACCGTAGACGACGTCGAAGATGCCAGCCGGGGCACCGGCGGCGGCCAGCGCCTCCTTGACGATCTGCCCGGTGCGGGCGGACAGCTCGGGGTGACCCGAGTGCGCCTTCACGATGATCGGGCAGCCCGCCGCGAGGCCGGAGGCGGTGTCGCCACCGGCCACGCTGAACGCGAACGGGAAGTTGCTGGCGGCGAACACCAGCACCGGGCCGATCGGGGTGTGCGAGCGGCGGATGTCCGGGCGCGGGCCCATCGGCCAGGCCGGGTCGGCGTGGTCGACGGTGGCGCCGAGGAACTCGCCGTCGTGCAGCACCTCGCCGAACAGGCGCAGCTGGAAGGTGGTGCGCTTGAGCTCGCCCTGCAGCCGCGGCGCGACCGGCAGGTGCGTCTCGGTGTTGGCGAGCGCGGTCAGCTCGTCGGCGTTGGCGTCGAGCGCGTCGGCGACCGCGACCAGCCAAGCGGCGCGCTCGGCTGGGGTCGCGGCCGCGGGGGGGGCCCCGGGCGCCCCCGCCCGCGCCCCGGGGAGGTGCACA
>NZ_JBHWEB010000248.1:0-4420 GCF_042734395.1 Amycolatopsis sp. NPDC059657
CCCTCCCTGTTGGGTCCCGTGGGTTCGTTTTTTTTTAATCCCGACTGTGTTTGGCCGGTTTAGAACCGGCCGTACCACTCACGACCCCAAAGCGAAGGCCCCCTTTCCAAGCCTGGGCTCGGAAAGGGGGCCTTCGCGCGTTCTTACCTAGTGGGCGTGCCCGTGGCCGTGGCCACCGGCGCCCGCGTCCTCGGCGGGCTTTTCGACGATGGAGCTCTCCGTCGTCAGCACCAGCCTGGCGATGGACGCGGCGTTGGCCACCGCGGAGCGGGTGACCTTCACCGGGTCGACGATGCCGGCGGCCAGCAGGTCGACGAGCTCACCGGTGGCGGCGTTGAAGCCGTGCCCCCAGCTCTGCTCCTTGACCTTGTTGACGATGACGGCGCCTTCGTGGCCCGCGTTGGTCGCGATCCAGAACAGCGGCGCGGACAGCGCGTCACGCACGATGCGGACACCGGTCGCCTCGTCGCCGGTCAGGCCGAGGCCGTCTTCCAGCTCCTTGACCGCGTGCACCAGCGCCGAACCGCCACCGGGGACGATGCCCTCTTCGACGGCCGCCTTGGTCGCCGCGACGGCGTCCTCGATGCGGTGCTTGCGCTCGTTCAGCTCGGTCTCGGTCGCCGCGCCGACGCGGATGACCGCGACGCCGCCGCCGAGCTTCGCCAGCCGCTCCTGCAGCTTCTCGCGGTCCCAGTCGGAGTCGGTGTTCTCGATCTCCTTGCGGATCTGCGAAATGCGCGCGTCGGCGTCGGCCTTGGTGCCGCCGCCGTCGACGATCGTCGTCTCGTCCTTGGTGATGACGATGCGACGCGCGGTGCCCAGCGCGGACAGCGGGGTGTCGGCCAGCTTCTCGCCGATCTCGGTCGAGATGACCCGGCCGCCGGTGACGACCGCGAGGTCGTCCAGGAACGCCTTGCGACGGTCACCGAAGAACGGCGCCTTGACGGCGACCGCGGTGATCGTCTTGCGCAGCGAGTTCACCACGAGGGTGGACAGCGCCTCGCCGTCGACGTCCTCGGCGATGATCAGCAGCGGCTTCTTGGCCTCGACGACCTTCTCCAGCACCGGGAGCAGATCGGCCAGCGCCGAGATCTTCTCGCGGTGCAGCAGGATGAGGGCGTCCTCGAGGATCGCCTTCTGCTCCTCGGGGTTGGTCGCGAAGTGCGCCGACAGGAAACCCTTGTCGAACTGCACGCCCTCGGTGATCACGAGCTCGGTCGCCAGCGTCGACGACTCCTCGATGGTGATCACGCCGTCTTCGCCGACCCGCTCGACGGCCTCGCCGAGCAGTGCGCCGATGGCAGCGTCACGCGAGGTGACGGTGCCGACCTGTGCGATGTTGTCGCGGCCCTTGACCGGGGTGGCCTTGGCCTTGAGCACCTCGATGACCTTCGCCGCGGCGGCTTCGATGCCACGGCCGATCGAGGTCGGGTTCGCGCCGGCCGCGACGTTGCGCAGGCCGACCTTCACCAGGGACTGCGCCAGCACGGTAGCCGTGGTGGTGCCGTCACCGGCGACGTCGTTGGTCTTGGTCGCGACGCTCTTGGCGAGCTGCGCGCCCAGGTTCTCGAACGGGTCCTCGAGGTCGATCTCACGGGCGACCGTGACACCGTCGAGGGTGATGGTGGGGCCACCGAACTTCTTGTCCAGCACCACGTGGCGACCGCGCGGGCCGAGGGTGACCTTGACCGCGTCGGCGAGCTTGTTCACCCCGCGCTCCAGCGCGCGACGAGCGTCCTCGTCGAAACTGATCTGCTTAGCCACTTTTGACCTTTCAGGGCTTATGAAAGCGCAAACGCCCCGCACCCCGGCTTAAGCGGGGCCCGGGGCGTCATGCGCTTGGAGCGGGACGTCAGTTGATGACGGCCAGCACGTCGCGGGCGGACAGGATCAAGTAGTCCTCACCGTTGTACTTGACCTCGGTGCCGCCGTACTTGGAGTAGATGACGACGTCGCCGACGTTAACGTCGAGCGGGACACGGTTGCCCTTGTCGTCGATGCGGCCCGGGCCCACGGCCAGAACCTTGCCCTCCTGGGGCTTTTCCTTCGCGGTGTCGGGGATAACGAGACCGGAAGCGGTCGTCTCCTCGGCTTCGCTCGTCTGGACAACGATCTTGTCCTCGAGCGGCTTGATGTTGACGCTCACCGGGTTGACCTCCACGGGTCGTCGAAAGCGTTGGCAGGTTGATAACGACTCCTACCACCCCCGCCGTCGCGGGTGCCGGGGCTGTCGGTGCCGTGCGATTAGCACTCTAGCCACGAGAGTGCCAGCTTCGCAACCAGGGTCCACTTACGCCGGCCGAATTCGGCCGTGCACCACCTGACCGGCCGCTTTGCCCCGTGGAACGGCAACGCCACTTTCGCAACGCTCAACGTTGCGAAAGTGGCGTTCACTACATCCTGGCTCGATGCTACGGCCGGAGCCGAACCCTCGGTCGGGCCTTACCGGCGACGTGAGGTTGTTGTTAGGTTCTGTCCGCCGACTAGAGCTTGGGGGTTTCACCTTGGTCCGCAGATCATTCGCCGTGCTCACCAGCGCGGTACTCGCCGCAGGATTACTCGCCGCGCCCGCCGCGCAGGCGGCGCCGACGCGGCAGCAGGTTTTCGCCGATGCCGCCCAGGAGTTCGGGGTGCCGGAGAGCGTCCTGCTCGGCGTCTCCTACCTGGAGTCGCGGTGGGACACGAACGCAGGCACGCCCAGCACCGGCGCCGGGTACGGCCCGATGCATCTCACCGACCTCCGCACGGCGGGGACGCCTGGCACGCATCACGACGAAGGCACCGAGGACGCCCGCGGTGACGACGCCAGGCCCGCGCTGACGCCGCACGCGCCGACGACCGCCGCGCCGCCGGCTGGGCTGCAGACGATCGACGAGGCCGCGAAACTGATCGGGCAGGACGTCGCGACGCTGCGGTCCGACGCGACGCAGAACATCCGGGGCGGTGCCGCGCTGCTGGCGAGCTACCAGCGGAATCGGTCGGCCGCTCCCGCTGACTGGTACGACGCCATCGCGAAGTACGCGGGCGAGGACAACGACGCGTTCGCCGACGAGGTCTTCGAGACCATGGCGACCGGCGTCGCGCGTACCACCGATGACGGCCAGTACGTCCAGCTCAAGGCGACGCCCGGGGTGAAGCCGAAGGACAATGCGCCGACCGGGGTCGAATGTCCTCGCCGCGTCTCGTGTCTTTCGGTGCCCGCTCCCTACCAGGAGCTGCCGAAGAACGACTACGGCAACCACGACAAGGCGAACCGGCCGGAGAGCCAGAAGGTCACGCACATCGTCATCCACGACACCGAGGGCTACTGGGACACGGCGATGCAGCTGGTCCAGGACCCGACGTACGTGAGCTGGCACTACACGATCCGCTCCAGCGACGGCCAGATCGCGCAGCACGTGGCGACCAAGGACGTCGCGTGGCAGGCGGGCAACTGGTACATCAACTCGAAGTCGATCGGCATCGAGCACGAGGGCTTCGCGGCCAAGGGCACCTGGTACACCGAGGCGATGTACCGCGCGTCGTCGAAGCTGGTGCGCTACCTGGCCGGCAAGTACGACGTGCCGCTCGACCGGGCGCACATCATCGGGCACGACAACGTCCCCGGCACCACGCCCGCCACGATCCCCGGCATGCACTGGGACCCGGGCCCGTACTGGGACTGGTCGCACTACTTCGACCTGCTCGGCGCGCCGCTCAAGGGTTTCGGGCTGCCCGGCTCCTCACTGGTGACGATCACGCCTGACTTCGCGACGAACCAGCCCGCGTTCACGGGCTGCGAGAAGGCCGGGGTTCCTTGCCCGGCAAGGGGTTCCGGCGCCGTGATCCTGCGCACCGAGCCGCGCGCGGACGCACCGCTGCTCAAGGACATCGGCCTGCACCCGGACGGCTCGAACACCACCATGGGCGTCTCGGACACCGGCAGCCGCGTGACCACCGGCCAGAAGTACGCGGTGGCCGACCGCCAGGGTGACTGGACGGCCATCTGGTACCTCGGCCAGAAGGGCTGGTTCCTCAACCCGCGTGGCGCGCGCACGACGTCGCCGTCGCTCGGGCTGGTCGTCACCCCGAAGGCAGGGCTGGCCACGATTCCGGTCTACGGCAGGGCTTATCCCGAAGCCACGGCCTACCCGGCCGGGATCAAGCCGCAGGATGTCGTGCCGTTCCCGTACACGCTCGCGGCCGGCCAGAAGTACTCGGTCGCCGGGGTCGTCGGGTCGGAGTACTACTCGGCCGTCACCTTCGACCCGGCGAACCACGTCGTGGTCAAGGGGAAGACGAAGTACGTGCAAATCCAGTTCGGGCATCGCATCGCGTTCGTGAAGGCGGACGACGTGCGGTTCCTGCCTGCGTTTTAAGGGCTCGTGAGCGTTGGGGGGGGGGGTGGGCGCCCCCCACCCCAACCGGAAAGACACGGGGT
>NZ_JBHWEB010000249.1:0-4377 GCF_042734395.1 Amycolatopsis sp. NPDC059657
GCTCAGAGCTGACGAACGCCACATTGGGAGGCTGAAACCTGACGAATGCCGCATTGGGATTTTTTTTAGCTGACCGGCTCCGTGAGCCCACCCCTGGCTTCGGGGGCGGCCGAGCGCAGGGCGTCCGCCGCCTCGTCGTTCGGCTGGGACTGGGACTCGACCTCGGCCTCGACCCGCGCGTTGTAGACCTCGATCTCGCGCTTGACGGTCTCCTCCGACCAGTCCAGCACCTCACCCATCAGGCGCGCGACCTGCTCGGCGCATTCACGGCCACGGTGCGGGTACTCGATCGAGATACGCGTACGCCGCGCGAGCACGTCTTCCAGGTGCAGCGCACCCTCGTAGGCCGCCGCGTAGACGACCTCGACGCCCAGGTAGTCCGGCGCGTGCTCGATCGGCTTGAGCAGCTCGGGACGGCCGTCGGCCAGCGCGAGTACCTCGTGCACCATCGAGCCGTACCGGTTGAGCAGGTGCCGCACGCGGTACGGGTGCAGCCCGTGCTGCGCCGCGACGTGATCCGCTTGGTTGACCAGCGCGTGGTACCCGTCGGCGCCGAGCAGCGGCACCTTCTCGGTGATCGACGACTGCGGCCTGCCCGGCAGGTCGACCGCGGCCGCGTCGACGGCGTCGGCCGCCATCACCCGGTACGTCGTGTACTTGCCGCCCGCGATCGCGACCAGGCCCGGCGCGACGCGCGCGACCGCGTGCTCACGCGAAAGCTTGGACGTCTCTTCGCTCTCGCCCGCCAGCAGCGGCCGAAGACCGGCGTAGACGCCTTCGATGTCGTCGTGCGTCAACGGCGTCGCGAGCACGGTGTTGACGTGCTCGAGGATGTAGTCGATGTCGTGCTTGGTCGCCGCCGGATGCGCCAGATCGAGGTTCCAGTCGGTGTCGGTGGTTCCCACGATCCAGTGATTTCCCCATGGGATCACGAACAGCACGGACTTCTCGGTGCGCAGGATCAGCCCCGACTCCGAGACGATCCGGTCACGCGGGACGACGATGTGCACGCCCTTGCTCGCCCGCACGCGGAACCGACCGCGCCCGCCGGAGAGCCGCTGCAGCTCGTCGGTCCACACGCCGGTGCAGTTGATCACCGCGCTGGCCTGGATCTCGGTCTCGCGCCCGTCCTCGACGTCGCGCACGCGCACGCCGGAGATCCGGTCCGCCTCCCGCAGGAAGCCGACGACCTGGGTGGACGTCCGCACGATCGCGCCGTAGTGCGCCGCGGTGCGCGCGACGGTCATGGTGTGCCGCGCGTCGTCGGCCTGCGCGTCGTAGTAACGGATGCCGCCGATGAGCGCGTTGCGCTTCAGCGCGGGCACCATCCGCAACGCGCCGGCGCGGCTCAGGTGCTTCTGGCCGGGCACGGACCGCGCGCCGCCCATGGAGTCGTACAGGAACAGCCCGGCCGCGGTGTACGGCCGCTCCCAGACGCGCTTGGTCAGCGGATACAGGAAGCTCACCGGCTTGACCAGGTGCGGCGCGAGCGTCGTGAGCATCAGCTCGCGCTCCTTCAACGCCTCCCTGACCAGGCCGAACTCGAGCTGCTCCAGGTAGCGCAGGCCACCGTGGAAAAGCTTGCTCGACCGGCTCGACGTGCCGGACGCCAGGTCGCGCGCCTCGACCAGCGCGACGCGTAGACCGCGGGTCGCCGCGTCGAGCGCGACACCGGCGCCGACCACCCCGCCGCCGATGACGACCAGGTCGAAGGTCTCCTTGCCCAGCCGCTGCCAGTCTTCTTCCCGCTTGAGCGGGCCCAGCCGCGCCGGGTTCGCCTGCGACTCAGCCACGTGACACTCCTCCTCGGGTGTTTCGGGCCTCCAGCATCGCATGTTCTCTTCGAGGCGCATCCCCACCAGGCCGCGCATGTGGCGCAGCACTCGCTGATCTTGCTGCGAGCTTGAACAGATTGAGGCAACTGGTGCCTTTGACTAACCGCTACGCACCGGTAACGTGCCTCGGACGTGGGTCGGCAATGGCGCCGCAACGCGATCGTCGGCCCCGCGCATATCGTCCAAAGTGGAGGGCCGAAGAGTGAGTGCTGGGGCCATATTCGTCTGGGAGCTGTTAGGGACGGCGACCCTGATCCTGCTCGGCAACGGCGTGGTCGCGAACCATGTCCTGCGTAAGAACAACGGCCACAACGCCGGATTCCTGTTCATCAACCTCGGCTGGGCCTTCGCGGTGTTCACCGGCGCCAGCATCGCCAACCCGAGTGGCGCGCACCTCAACCCGGCCGTCACGCTCGGGCTCGCCATCGCCAACAAGACCGAATGGTCCGATGTCCCGTTCTACGTCGCGGGACAGCTGGTCGGCGCGATACTCGGCGCGATCCTCTGCTGGGCGACGTACAAGCTCCAGTTCGACGACCACCCCGAACCAGAGAACACGCTGGGCATCTTCTCCACCGGCCCGCAGATCGCCAACACGGCGTGGAACCTGGTGACGGAAATCATCGGTACCTTCGTGCTCGTGGCGTGGATCCTGCTCAGCCCGAGCTTCAAGGCGGGCGACGCCGGAGTGCCGACCTTCGGCAACTCCGCGCTCGGCTACGCGGGCGTCTCGTTCGTGGTGCTGGTGATCGGCGCCTCGCTCGGTGGCCCGACCGGGTACGCCATCAACCCGGCCCGCGACCTCGGCCCGCGCATCGCGTACGCGTTCGTGCTGCCGATCAAGAACAAGGCCAACGCGAACTGGGGTTACTCGTGGATCCCCGTCGTCGGCCCGCTGGTCGGCGGCGCGATCGCCGCTCTCCTGTACCTCGCCGTCCACAACCTGACCTAGGAGCTATCGAATGACGTCGTATGTAGCCGCGATCGACCAGGGCACCACGTCGACGAGGGCCATGATCTTCGACCATTCCGGCCGGGTCGTCGCCTCCGACCAGCGTGAACACGAGCAGATCTTCCCCAAGGCCGGCTGGGTCGAGCACAACGCGGAGGAGATCTGGGAGAACACGCGCGCCGTCGCCGCCGGCGCGCTCGCGAAGGCCGACCTGAGCGCCAGCGACATCGTCGCGGTCGGCATCACCAACCAGCGCGAGACCACGCTGGTGTGGGACAAGACCACGGGCAAGCCGGTCTACAACGCGATCGTGTGGCAGGACACGCGCACCGACAAGATCGTCAACGAGCTGGGCGCGCTCGGCGGCGGGCAGGAGCGCTACCGCCAGAAGGTCGGCCTGCCGCTGGCGACCTACTTCTCGGGCCCGAAGATCAAGTGGATCCTGGACAACGTCGACGGCGCGCGTGCGAAGGCCGAGGCTGGAGACCTGCTGTTCGGCAACATGGACACCTGGGTCCTGTGGAACATGACCGGCGGGGTCGACGGTGGCATCCACGTCACCGACCCGACCAACGCGTCGCGCACCATGCTGATGGACCTCGACACCCTTTCGTGGGACGCCGAGATCGCCGGCGAGATGACCATCCCGCTGTCGATGCTCCCGGAGATCCGGTCGTCGTCGGAGGAGTACGGCAAGGTCCGCGAGAAGGGCGCGCTGGCCGGTGTGCCGATCGCGGGCATCCTCGGCGACCAGCAGGCCGCGACGTTCGGGCAGGCCTGTCTTTCGCCGGGTGAAGCCAAGAACACCTACGGCACCGGCAACTTCATGCTGCTGAACACCGGCACCGACAAGGTCATGTCGCAGAACGGCCTGCTCACCACGGTCTGCTACAAGATCGGCACCAACGACACGATCTACGCGCTCGAAGGCTCGGTCGCCGTCACCGGCTCGCTGGTGCAGTGGCTGCGTGACAACCTCGGCCTCATCAGCACGGCCGCCGAGATCGAAGACCACGCCCGCAGCGTCGAGGACAACGGTGGCGCGTACTTCGTGCCCGCGTTCTCCGGCCTGTTCGCGCCGTACTGGCGCTCGGACGCGCGTGGCGCGATCGTCGGGCTCACCCGGTTCGTCAACAAGGGTCACCTGGCCCGCGCGGTGCTGGAGGCCACGGCCTTCCAGTCGCGTGAGGTGATCGACGCGATGAACGCCGACTCCGGCGTCCCGCTGAAGTCGCTCAAGGTGGACGGCGGCATGGTCGTCAACGAGCTGCTCATGCAGTTCCAGGCGGACATCCTCGGCGTGCCGGTGATCCGGCCGGTGGTCAACGAGACCACCGCGCTCGGCGCCGCGTACGCCGCTGGCCTGGCCGTCGGGTTCTGGGCGAGCGAGGACGACATCCGCACCAACTGGGCGCAGGACAAGCAGTGGGACCCGGCGATGGACGAGACCCGTCGCGAGTCCGAGTACAAGAACTGGAAGAAGGCCGTCACCAAGACCTTCGACTGGGTCGACGCCGACTAAAAAGGACTCGTGGGCGGTGGGGGGGGGGGGGTGCGGCACGCCCGACCCACCGGCATGATTTGACGAAT
>NZ_JBHWEB010000250.1:0-4162 GCF_042734395.1 Amycolatopsis sp. NPDC059657
GATCTTGATTTGTCTTCACAAACACTCATGATCACCGTGGTGGCCGCGCCTATTTCACCGACACGCCAGCCACATCACGAACTACAGCTGGAGTACTAACCGGCCATACCACTCACGAGCCCTCAGCCCTTGACGCAGACGACCTGCTTGATGTGGGCCACGACCTTGACCAGGTCGGTCTGTGCCTTGATCACCGACTCGATGTCCTTGTACGCGGCCGGGATCTCGTCGACCACACCCGAGTCCTTACGGCACTCGACGCCGGCGGTCTGGTCCGCCAGGTCCTTCGCGGTGTAGAGCTTCTTGGCCTTGTTACGCGACATCCGGCGACCGGCGCCGTGCGACGCCGACTGGAACGAGGACTCGTTGCCGAGCCCGCGCACGATGTACGACCCGGTGCCCATGCTGCCGGGGATGATCCCGAGGTCTCCCGACCCCGCGCGGATCGCGCCCTTACGCGTCACGAGCAGGTCGACGCCGTCGTAGGTCTCCTCCGCCACGTAGTTGTGGTGGCACGAGATCGCGTCCTCGTACCGGACGTGCGGGATCACGTCGGCGACGGCCTGCTTGACCAGCGCGACCATGGTCGCGCGGTTGCGGGCCGCGTAGTCCTGCGCCCAGAACAGGTCACGCCGGTACGCCGCCATCTCGGGCGTGTCCGCGACGAAGACCGCGAGGTCGGGGTCCGGCAGGTCGGCGTTGTGCGGGAGCTTGCGCGCGACCGCCATGTGGCGCTCGGCGAGTTCCTTGCCGATGTTGCGCGAACCCGAGTGCAGCATCAGCCACACGCGACCGGCGTCCAGACCGCCCTGCTCGAGGCAGACCTCGATGAAGTGGTTACCGCCACCGAGGCTCCCGAGCTGACGTGCGGCCCGGTCGACCAGTTCCTGGACGCCGGTGTGCAGGTCGCCGAACGACTTCCAGAACTTGTCCCAGCCGCCGACCCCGTGCACCTTCGCCGGGTTCACCGGCGTCTTGTGCATCCCGAAGCCGACCGGCACGGCCCGCTCGATCCGCTTACGCAGCACCGAAAGGTCGTCCGGGAGGTCCGACGCGGTCAGCGAGGTGCGCACCGCGCTCATCCCGCACCCGATGTCGACGCCGACGGCGGCAGGCGAGACGGCGTCGCGCATCGCGATCACGCTGCCGACGGTCGCGCCCTTGCCGTAGTGCACGTCGGGCATGACGGCGACGCCGTGCACCCATGGCAGGTTCGCCACATTCCGCAGCTGGCGCATTGCCTGGTCCTCGACCGACTGCGGGTCCGCCCACATCCGGATCGGCACGCGGGCGCCTTCGACTGCGGTGTACATGACTGGCCTTTCGTAGGTGAATGTGTCCACAGAGGATGACCGCACCGAGCACGCCGCGACAACCGATTTCGGTTTCGCATACGGCCGTGCGACACTTTCCCCGGCGCCCTGACCGGCGCGTTTCTGGGGAGGAACACTCGTGAAGTTCTCTTTGCGCGCGGCTACGGCCGTCGCGCTGCTCGCCGGTTTCCCGGCTCTGGTGCTCGCGCTCGTCGGCGGGCTGGTCGCGTTCGAGGTGTTCGCGTTCCAGCAGTCGGTCCTCGCCGCGATCAAGCTCGGGATCATCACCGTCCCGGCCACATACGCGTTGCTCAAGGGCCTGCTCTCGGTGGTGAAGCGCACCGGCGACGAGGTCGACGGCGTGCTCGTCACCGAGGCGGCGCAACCGGAACTGTGGGCGCTGGTGCGGCGGCTCGCGGTGATCGCGGGCACCCGTCCGCCGGACGAGATCTACCTCATCGGCGAGGTCAACGCCGCGGTCGCCGAGCAGACCCGCTGGCTCGGCCTGCGCGTGCTCCGGCGCCGGATGTTCATCGGCGCGCCGCTGCTCGCCGGGCTGCGCGAGGACCAGCTCGCCGCGGTGCTGACGCATGAACTCGCGCACTACAGCAACAACGACACCCGGCTGGCGGCCGTGACCTACGGCGGCAAGCGCGCGGTGGTCGGCGTACTGTCCACTTTGGATCACAGCGACTGGTTCCAGAAGCTGATCGGCAAGCTCTTCACCTTGTACGCCAAGCTCTACTTCCGCGTGTCCAGCGCGGTCTGCCGTCGCCAGGAGCTGGCCGCTGACCGGTTGAGCGCACGCGCGGCGGGCAACGAGGCCGCGAGCAGCGCGCTGCGTGAGTTGTACGCGATCGACGCGGCGTGGGATCTGTTCATGGCGCGATACGCGGTTGTCGGCTGGAAGGCGGGGTACCTGCCTTCGGAGGTGTTCGGCGGCTTCGCCGAGCTGCGCGATTCGGTCGACGATCAGCTCGAGAAGATCCGTCGCACCCCGCCGGACGAGTCAGGCCCGTACGACTCGCACCCGCCGGTCGCAGTCCGCGTCGCGGCGATCGACGCACTGCCAGACGAGCCGATCGTCGTCTTCGGCCGCGGCCCGGCGACGGCGTTGCTGCGCGGCTCGGCGGCGGTGCTCGACGACGCGCTGTTGTCCAGCCTGGTCCCGGAAGCCCGCGAGAAGCGCCGGGTCGACTGGCCGACACTGGTCCACCTGAGCTGCCGGGGCGACGCGATCCCCGAGGCACTGTCCACTCTGGATGCAGCAGGCCGGGCGATGCGCCGCGTCAGTACCTTCAGGACACTTCTCGACGCGCTCGACGCCGGGCTGATCAGCGAGCTGGTCGTCACCGACGCCAAGCCAGACCCTGGCGCTGGCCCTCGTGCTCAAAGGGAATTCGCCAAGATGGCAGTCCGGGATGGACTGTCCTCTGTGGTCCAGGTCGCGCTGGCGGACGTCGGGCTCGCCCGCTGGAACCTTTCCTGGTCCTCGCCGGGCGAACTGGAGGTCGACGAACCGTACGCGAGCGAATTCGGCGAAGCGCTCGACACCGCCGTCGACGGCAACACTGTCGAGCTACGCCAGCTGCTCACCTCGGCGAAAGTCGATCTTGACACCCGCCCCACGCGCTGAAAGGGAGTACCCACCCGATGCCACTGCTACCGAAAAAGGTCCGCGCGATCCGGGCCATGATGCGCGAGGCCAAGAAACGCGGCGTCGGCATCGACGAGCTGGCCGATCTCATCGGCCCTTACGAACTGCAGAAGCTGACCGGCCTGTACCCCGATGTCGATGTCACGAAATTCGGCCTGATTCCCGACGAGCAGGTGACGAAAGAGAACATCCACACGGATCCGGCGCTGCGCAACGCGTCCGAAGCGGCGAAGCGCGGCGAGTGGCAACCCGCCGCGATGCTGGTCACCGCCACCTGGGACGAC
Source organism: Amycolatopsis sp. NPDC059657 (assembly GCF_042734395.1). Classification (NCBI taxonomy): domain Bacteria; kingdom Bacillati; phylum Actinomycetota; class Actinomycetes; order Pseudonocardiales; family Pseudonocardiaceae; genus Amycolatopsis; species Amycolatopsis sp. NPDC059657. Next base: position 3,255 of record NZ_JBHWEB010000250.1, read on the forward strand.
TGGGAAACCCGTGCCATGGTGGTCTCGCGACTGGCGCGCATCGCCGCGGACGACGACACCTGGCTCAAGGCCTGGCAGCGGGCCGAGCCCGGCAACCCGCACGCGGTGGTCGTCGACGCCGAGGCGCTCGTCTACCTCGCATGGCAGATCCGCGGCGGCAAATGGGCGTCCCAAACCTCCGAAGCCCAGTTCGCCGGCTTCCATCACACGCTGGAGGAGGCGGAAAAGACCGCATGGCAGGCCGCCGAGCTGCTGCCGTCCGATCCGACCCCGTGGGCCACGCTGATCACGCTCGGCCGCGGCCTGAGCGTCGACCACCAGGAGTTCGACCGGCGCTGGCAAGGCCTCATCGAGCGCGCGCCACTGCATCGGCGCGGCCACGACGCGGCTTTGCAGTACTGGTGCGCGAAATGGCGTGGCTCGCACGAGCGGATGGTCGCGTTCGCGCAGGAGAGCGCGGCGAAGTCCCCGTCGCTGTCCGGTCTGCTGATCCGCGCGGCTTACGAATGGGAAGACGCGCACGAGAACGTGTGGCACGAACCGTGGGCCCAGCAGGGCTTGACCACGTTCCTGCGCTGGCTTTCCTCGGACGGCCCGCACAACCACCACGTGCACGACGATCTCGGCTGGGCGATCACCGCGCTGCGACGCACGAAACGCGAACCTGAAGCCATCCCGCTGTTCCAACGGCTGGGCGCCTACGCGGGCGGCGAGCCATGGACCTACTACGACGATCCGGTCGCTTCGTTCTGCTACCAGCGCGCCGACATCTGCCTGATGGCGAAGAAGCGCTGATGTCGTGAGTGTTGCCGGCGGTTATTGCGCGGAAAGCCGAATGTGGCTGGCTGGTGAGGGACTCCTTCACCAAGTCCGGCAGGGCGCCCGCAAGCCTCGGGCGGGCTTGAAGT
>NZ_JBHWEB010000251.1:0-4023 GCF_042734395.1 Amycolatopsis sp. NPDC059657
TGAGTGGTATGACCGGTTAGAACCGGCCATACCACTCACGACCCCTTCAGCCTGGGGGAAGCCCGGTCCGCATCTCGGAGATCAGCGACGCCACCACGGCCTTGAGGCTGCCGTTGCAGCTCTGCGCGACCGCGCGCTGGCGCTGATAGCTCGGCCCGACCCGCAGGATGCGCTCGACCGAGCGCAGCTCCTCGGCGCAGTCCAGCCGCCGCGCGACCGGCTCCAGCCGGTTCAGCAGGTCGAGCAGGTCGTCGGTGACCAGGCGTTCCCGTCCGGCCGCGTCCAGGATGATCTCCGCGTCGGTGCCGTAGCGGGCGGCGCGCCACTTGTTCTCCTGGACGTGCCACGGCGGCATGGTCGGCAGGATCTCGCCGTCGTCGAGGCGGGCGCTGAAGTCGTCGACCAGGCACTGGGTCAGCGCGGAGATCGCGGCGACCTCTTCCAGCGTCGGGAGCCCGTCGCAGACCCGCATCTCGATGGTGCCGAAATGCGGCGCGGGCCGGATGTCCCAGCGGATCTCCGAGAAGTGGTCGATGACGCCGGTGACGAACATGTCGTCGACGTAGTTCTCCAGCTCCGTCCATTTCCGGAACTGGAACGGCAGGCCCGCGGTCGGCAGCTGCTGGAACATCAGCGCCCGGTTCGACGCGTAGCCGGTGTCCTCCCCGCCCCAGTACGGCGAAGAGGCCGAAAGCGCTTGCAGGTGGGGGAAGTAGTTGAGCAGCGCGTCGAGCACCGGCAGCACCTTGTCGCGGTGATCGAGCCCGACGTGCACGTGGACGCCGTAGATCAGCATCTGACGGCCCCACCACTGGGTGCGGTCGATCAGTTTCGCGTACCGCTCCTTGTCGGTGACCTTCTGCTGGTACCAGGTGGAGAACGGGTGCGAACCGGCCGAGAACAGCTCGACGCCGAGCGGGTCGCACACCTTGTGCACCAGCTCCAGCGAGTCGGCCAGGTCGGCCTTCACCTCGCCGATGGTGTCGCAGACGCCGGTGATGATCTCGACGGTGTTGAGCAGCAGCTCCTGCTTGATCTTGGGATGCTCCTCCTGCCCGTCGGGGCGCACCTGCTCCAGGATGCGCTCGGCGACGGAGGCGAGCTCGCCGGTCCGGCGGTCGACAAGGGCCAGCTCCCACTCGGCGCCGACCGTTGATCGGCGCGAGGGGCTGAACTCGATGTGCACTGGTTTTTCCTAGGGGCTCAGACCTGGGCGCCCGTGTTCGGATCGGCGCCGTCCGGCGGACCCTGTCTCACGCGCAGAAGCAACAAGGCTATCGCGGTCGCCAGCGACAGGATGCCCAGCGGCGTGGCGAGCGTGCTGCCGAGGCCGAGCACGTTCGGCCAGATCAGCAGCACCAGGCCGAGCACGAAGAACAGCAGCACGATGAACGCGCCCTTGCGCGGCCTGGGCAGTGGCGGCGGCTCCGGCGGCACGTAGTGCTCGTTGTCTTCGGCGGGGTCGTCGCCGAACATGGTGGAGTCCCACTCGGTGCCGCCACCACGCCAGCCGCGGTCAGGGGCCTTCTTCTCCTCCGGCTCGGCCGGAGCGGGCTCCTCGTCGAGCAGCCCGACGCCCTCGGCACGCAGATCGGCCACGATCTCCGCGAAGGTCGCGTCGACGTCCTCGGGCCCGTCCTTGCCCCTGCTCATGTCGCGTCGACCCCCGCCTCACGAACACTGCGCACGAATTCGACACTACGCTCGAAGATCAGCTCGGCGTCGTTGTCCTGCGTGGCCACGTGGTAGCTGTTCTCGAGCAGCACCTCGGTGACGTTCTCGCTGCCGACGGCGCCGAGGATGATCTGCGAGTTCACCGGTTCCACGATGTGGTCAACGACCGAGTGGAGCAGAAGCAGCGGCTGGGTCACCTTGGGCAGGTCGGCGCGGACGAGCTTCCACAGCTTCCCGAGGCTGACCGCGGCGCGCACCGGCGTGCGCGTGTAGGCGATCTCGGTCTCGCCGGGCTTCTTGATGTCGTTGCCGACGCCGGGCACCGACGGCAGCACCCTGGCCAGCATCGGGCCGAACTTGGCGTCCCAGCGCAGCGTGGTCACCGACGGGTTGACCAGCACGATCCCGGCGATCCGGTCACCGAACTCCTGGGCGAGGCGCAGGCTGAGCGTGCCGCCCATGGACAGGCCGCAGACGAACACCGAGTCGCAGGTCTCGAGCAGCTCCAGCAGCTCGGTCCGGACCGCTCCGTACCAGTCGGTCCACGCTGTCCGGTTCATGTCCTGCCAGACCGTGCCATGCCCGGGTAGCAGCGGGCAGCGCACGGTGAACCCGGCTTCGGCCAGGTGCGCGCCCCAGGCGCGGAGGCTGCCGGGTGTGCCGGTGAACCCATGGCACAGCAGTACCCCGACTTCGGTCGAACCGGTGTGTGAGAACGGTTCCGCGCCGGCGAGCACCGTCATGCGATCGCCTTCCGTCTGTGCTTGTGGGGACGTCTATGTTCGCACGGCCGGGCCGCGTTGTGGGCCCCCGGCCGCACTGGAGAATGGCATAGGATCGGTGTGAGATCGATCGCTGTCCGCCGCAACCGGGTACCAGGCGTTGTGCATGGCCGGTCGTGGTTCGTAACCTTGTTGATCGGGTCGACCCGGAACGAGCTGCTCGGAGGACATGTCGCGGTGCTGTACTGGTTGATGAAGAACGTCTTACTGGGCCCGCTGCTCAAGCTGCTCTGGCCGACCAAGGTGGTCGGCGCGGAGAACATCCCCGAGACCGGCGGGGTCATCCTCGCGGGCAACCACCTCGCGGTCGCCGACTCGTTCTTCATGCCGCTGCGTGTCAAGCGCATGGTCACCTTCCCAGCCAAGTCCGAGTACTTCACCGAGCCCGGCATCAAGGGCAAGCTCAAGAAGGCCTTCTTCACCGGCGTCGGCCAGATCCCGATCGACCGCTCGGGCGGCAACGCCGCACAGGCCGCGCTCGACACCGCGACCAGGCTCGTCCGCGAGGGCAACCTGCTGGGCATCTACCCCGAGGGCACCCGCTCCCCGGACGGGCGGCTCTACAAGGGCAAGACCGGAGTCGCCCGCATCGCGCTGGAGTCCGGCGGCCTGGTGGTTCCGGTGGCGATGATCGGCACCGACAAGGTCAATCCGATCGGCTCCAAGATGTGGCGCCCGATGCGCCTGGAGATCCGCTTCGGCAAGCCGCTCGACTTCTCGCGCTACGAGGGCCTCGCGGGCGACCGGTTCATCGAGCGGTCGATCACCGACGAGATCATGTACGCGCTGATGGAGCTCTCCGGCCAGGAATACGTCGACATCTACGCGGCCAAGGCCAAGGAACTGCTGGCCGCCGAGGCCGCGGGCGTCAGTCCCAAGGTCCCGGCGCAGCCGTCGGCTCTGGAAGCGGATCGGGTACCCCAGACAAAGGTCGGATAGTCGCCCATTAGGGTCGCCCGGTGCGATTTTTCTACGACACCGAGTTCATCGAGGACGGCCTGACGATCGACCTGGTGTCGATCGGTGTCGTGGACGAGCAGGGCCGGGAGTTCTACGCGGTATCGACCGACTTCGACCCCGGCAAGGCCGGAGCCTGGGTGCGCGACAACGTCCTCCCCAAGCTGCCCTCGCCCGCGGACAAGGCCTGGCGCAGCCGTGAGCGCATCCGCGAGGACCTGCTGGAGTTCTTCGGCAAGCCGCCTGGCGGCATCGAGCTGTGGGCCTGGTTCGCGGCCTACGACCACGTCGCGCTCGCCCAGCTCTGGGGCCCGATGCCCGCCCTCCCGCGCCAGCTGCCCCGTTTCACCCGCGACCTGCGCCAGCGCTGGGAAGACGTCAACAAGCCCAAGCTCCCGCCCGCGCCCACCGACGCCCACGACGCACTCGCCGACGCCCGCCACAACTACGAGCGCTGGCAGGTCATCGAAGAGGTCTGGAAGCGCCGCCGCGGCTGAAAAAAATCCCAATGCGGCATTGGTCAGGTTTCAGCACGCCAATGTGGCTTTCGTCAGCTCTGAGCTGACCAAAGGCACAATGGGATTTTTTTCAGACGACGACGACGCCCGGC
>NZ_JBHWEB010000252.1:0-3634 GCF_042734395.1 Amycolatopsis sp. NPDC059657
CCCCAGGTGACCTGGGGTTGAGCGCCGGGCACTCAGGGGTCCGTAAACTCGTTGTGAGTGGCGAGGGTACGGAGGTGACAGGGTGGCCAACGCGGAAGAGCGCCGGTTCGAAGTGCTGCGCGCGATCGTCGCCGACTATGTCTCCAACCAGGAGCCCGTCGGGTCCAAGGCGATCGTCGACCGGCACAACCTGGGTGTTTCCAGCGCCACGGTCCGTAACGACATGGCCGCGCTGGAGGAAGAGGGCTACATCGCCCAGCCGCACACCAGCGCGGGCCGGATCCCCACGGACAAGGGGTACCGCCTGTTCGTCGACAAGCTGGCCGAGATCAAGCCGCTGAGCTCGGCCGAGCGGCGCGCGATCACCAGCTTCCTCGACAGCGGCACCGACATGGAGGACGTGCTCAAGCGGTCCGTCCGGCTGCTGGCGCAGCTGACCAGGCAGGTCGCCGTCGTGCAGTACCCGATGATGACCAACTCGACCGTGCACAGCCTCGAAGTGGTGCCGCTCACACCCGCTCGGCTGATGCTGGTGCTGATCACCGACTCCGGCCGCGTCGACCAGCGGACCGTCGACCTCGGCGACGTCATCACCAGCGACAACGTGGCGCGCCTGCGCACGGTGCTGAACCACGCGCTGACCGGCCGGAAGGTCAACGACGCGGCCGTGCGGGTCGCCGAGCTGCCCGACCAATCACCCCAAGAGCTGCGCGACGTGCTGGTGCGGGTCTGTACCGTGCTGGTGGAGTCGCTGGTCGACCACCCCGAGGAACGGCTCGTCCTCGGTGGCACGGCCAACCTCACCCGCAACGTCGCGGACTTCCCCGGCTCGCTGCGCCAGGTGCTCGAGGCGCTGGAGGAGCAGGTCGTCGTGCTGAAGCTGCTGGCCGCCGCACGCAACCCCGGTGCGATCAGCGTGCGCATCGGCGAGGAAAATGAGGACGAGCAGATGCGCAGTACCTCCGTGGTGTCGATCGGCTACGGCCGTGAGGACATGCTGCTCGGGGGCATGGGGGTGGTCGGACCGACCAGGATGGACTACCCGGGCACGATCGCCGCGGTCCGCGCGGTGGCCAACTACGTCGGCCAGATCCTGTCCGGTCGCTAATCAATAGAGGGAGCAAGGAAAACCGGTGGCGAGGGACTACTACGGCACTCTCGGCGTGGCCAAGAACGCGTCCGATCAGGAGATCAAGCGCGCGTACCGCAAGCTGGCCCGCGAGCTGCATCCGGACGTGAACCCGTCGGAGGACGCGCAGCACCGGTTCGGTGAGGTCACCACGGCCTACGAGGTCCTGTCGGACCCGCAGAAGCGCAAGATCGTCGACCTCGGCGGCGACCCGATGGACAACGGCGCCGGGCGTGGCAGCGGGGGCGGCGATCCGTTCGCCGGTTTCGGCGGGCTCGGCGACATCATGGACGCCTTCTTCGGCGCCGGTGGCGGCGGCGGGCGTGGCCGAGGGCCGCGCAGCCGCGTGCAGCCCGGTTCCGACGCGCTGATCCGCATCGGCCTCACGCTTGAAGAGTGCGCGACGGGTGTCGACAAAGAGATAGCCGTCGACACCGCGATCCTCTGCGACCTCTGCCGTGGCGCCGGCACCGCCGAGGGTGGCTCCGTGCACACGTGTGACACCTGCGGCGGCATGGGTGAGATCCAGTCCGTGCAACGCTCTTTCCTCGGCCAGGTCGTCACGGCGCGCCCGTGCCCGGTCTGCCGCGGCTTCGGCGAGGTCATCACCGACCCGTGCCAGAAGTGCGGCGGCGACGGCCGCGTCCGCTCGCGCCGCTCGGTCACCGCGAAGATCCCGCCCGGCGTCGGCGACGGCATGCGCATCCGGCTGTCCGGCCAGGGCGAGGTCGGCGCGGGCGGTGGCCCCGCCGGTGACCTCTACGTCGAGATCGACGAGGCGCCGCACGAGGTTTTCGTCAGGCAGGGCAACGACTTGCACTGCAACTTCCGCGTCCCGATGACCACGGCGGCGCTCGGCGCGAGCGTCCCGATCGAGACACTCATCGACGGCGACTTCGACCTCGAGATCGAGCCGGGCACCCAGCCCGCGACCGAACTCGTGCTCACCGGCAAGGGCATGCCGAGGCTGCGCTCGTCCGGCCGCGTCGACGGCCGCGGCGACCTGCACGTCCACATCGACGTCGTGGTGCCCACGAAGCTCGACGACGCGCAGCGTGACCTGTTGCACGAACTCGCCCGCCAGCGCGGCGAAGAAGTGCCGACTCTCGCGAACAACGGCACCAAGCACGGTGGCCTGTTCTCCAAGCTGCGCGCTAAGAATCGCTAATGCCTGACACGACGCTGCCGGTCTTCCTTGTCGAGAAGCTGCCGCCGGTCGACTCGGTGATCTTCGACGGCGAGGAAGCCCGGCACGCCGTGACCGTCCGCAGGATGCGCGTAGGAGAGCGGATTCTGCTCTCCGACGGCGACGGCGGACTCGTCCGATGCGTGATCGACGCCGTGCAGGACGGCCGCGATCCCGCACTGGGACTGCGGATCGAGCAGCGCTGGGTCGAACCGCCGCCCGCGCTGCGCGTCACCGTCGTCCAGGCACTGGCCAAAGGCGACCGCGGCGAACTCGCCGTCGAACTCGCCACCGAAGCGGGCGTCGACACCATCATCCCGTGGCGCGCGTCCCGCAGCATCGCCAAATGGGAAACCGGCCCGCGCGGCGAAAAAGCCTTGGCCCGCTGGCGAAACACGGCCCGCGCCGCAGCCAAGCAAGCCCGCCGCGCCTACGTCCCACCGGTACTCGAGCCCGTCACCACCCGCGAACTCACCACCCGCGTCGCGTCGGCGGACATCGCACTCGTCCTCGAATCCGGCATCACCGAGCGACTCACAGACCTCACACTCCCCGCAACCGGAGAACTGCTCCTCGTGGTCGGTCCAGAAGGTGGAATCTCAGACGAGGAACTGACCACCCTAACGGACGCGGGCGCGCACACGGTGCGTCTCGGACCGACCGTACTTCGCACATCCACTGCTGCAACAGTCGCCCTCGGTGCACTCGGAGCGCTCACAACACGCTGGAACTGAGCACGCGCCGTCACTTCGGCTACCGAGCGTCTTCGAAACCTGGGAAAAATATAGACACATTTTGCGGCCAGTCCTGGCGCGACCACGCCAACACCCGTTACTCTCGTTAACCGAAGCACAACACACGGTTTTCGATGTGGGGGCGCGAGTCCGCACATCGCAGATCCCCGCCGGGCACCTCCCCCCTCGGTCCGGCGGAGCCGCGGCGGCGGTGGAGCGACCCCCAGGCTCCACCGCGCCGCGGCGTCTTTGGTTGAGGCTTCGCTTCTCGCGCCTGGCGGCGCTCGGGCGCTACGCCTCTAACCTTCGCCTTTGCGGTTTCGCAATTATTTTGGGGGGCCGAGCCCCCCAAACTCCCCACGGTGCGGCACGTCCTGACCCAGCGTGGTCCCGTTTGTGCGCGTGGGTCGGATCATTGGGCCTGGCGGCCCTCGATCCTTATCGATTTTCTTGGGTGTTATTCATGGATCTGAATGGGTTTTGGGTTTTGAAACGACTCAATGGTGGGGCTGGTGTTTGGGAGTGGGGGAATTCCAGGTATTTGGAAAATTGGGGGTTGTGGGGGTCGTGAGTGGTATGGCCGGG
>NZ_JBHWEB010000253.1:0-3419 GCF_042734395.1 Amycolatopsis sp. NPDC059657
TACTGGCTTAGTTCACTAGCACACTGTTGAGTTCTCAAGCAACACACCGAGGATCGCATCAGGTTTCCCTGACCTTATCCAGAGCGAATTGTTTTTAGCATATTCTATCTAGCAAGTTTTGTCCGGGACTCTTTCTCTCCCGGTCGGCCACCCGGTTTCCCTGGCGACTTGGAGAACTTTACATGCCCGATCAGGGCCTAAAACAGGGGGGTCCCCTAAACGTGTTTGCGCACTTCAGCAGGCCCGCTAGTCGATTCCGGCGGCTTCCGGGGTCGACCGAGCCAGTGACGCGAGCACGTCGAGTGCCCAAGACAGAGTCTCCTCCGGCGGCACGGACAGCGCCAGTCGAATTGCGTTGGGGGCGTGCCCGGCGCCGGTCGTGAACGACGCGGCCGGGCTGACCGCGATGCCCTGACGGCCGGCCGCCGCCAGGAAGGTCTCGGCGCGCCACGGCTCCGGGAGCTCCCACCAGCAGTGATAGCACCGCGGATCGGACACCACCCGGAATCCGGCAAGCCGCGAACGCATCAATGCCTGCCTGGAGAGAGCGTCGCGACGCTTGTCCGCTGCCAGCGAAGCGGCCGTCCCGTCGGACATCCAGGCCGCTGCCGCGGTCATCGCGAAGTGCGGCGCGGTCCAGCCACCCGAGCGCAGCGCGGCCGTGACTCGCTCCACATAGGCCTCGGCGACCACGGCGAAGCCCAACGTCAACCCCGGCGCGAGACGCTTCGACATGCTGTCGACCACGATCGTCCGCTCCGGGATCCAGCGTGCGAGCGGCGCGACATCCTCCGCGAGGTAGGCGTACACCGCGTCCTCGATCACCGGCAGGTCCAGCCCGCGCACGGTCGAGGCGATCTCCGCGCGACGCTCGTCGGGCATCGTGATCCCGAGCGGGTTGTGCAGCGTCGGCTGCAGGTACACCGCACGCAACGACCCGGCGGCGGCCAACGCCTCCGGGCGTACCCCGTGCGCGTCCATCTCCAGCGGGACCAGCTGCACGCCGAGCCGTCCGGCGATCGCCTTCACCAGCGGATAGGTGAGCGCCTCCACACCGAGCCGCTCCCCCGTCGGCACCAACGCGGAGATCGCGCCCGCCAGCACCTGCCGCCCGTTCCCCGAGAACAGCACCTGCGACGGCGACGGCGTCCAGCCGGCTCGCGCGAGGAACTGAGCCGTCAGTTCACGCATCGCGGACGTCCCGGCGACACCGACCGTTTCGAGCGAGGCGCCGAGGACGTCCGGCCGCAGGAGCCGCTCCATACTCGCCGCCTGGCGGGCAGGCTGACCCGGCAGCACGGAGAAGTTGAGCTGGAGGTCGACCGGTGTGCCGCTGGGTTCGGCGAGCCACGGCTCCATCGGCGGAGACGCGCGGATGAACGTCCCCCTGCCTACCTCCCCGACCACGAGCCCGCGGCGCACCAGCTCGCCGTACACCCGAGAAGCGGTCGAGACCGCTATGCCGCGATCGCGGGCGAACCGGCGCTGGGTGGGCAGCCGGTCGCCCGGCCGCAGCACGCCGGCCGCGATGTCCGCGGCGATCGCGTCGGCGAACGCGCGGTAGTCGTCGTCCATATTGCTCCGAGGTCATTGTCCTTATTGCACTCGCATATTGCTCCGATTAGCTTCGAGTTGTCAAAGGGAGGACACATGGACATCGCTTACGAAGACTTCGGCGACGGCGAGCCGCTGCTGCTGGTGCACGGCCACCCGTTCAACCGCTCGATGTGGCACCCGCAGCGCGACTTCCCCGGCTGGCGGGTCATCACGCCCGACCTCCGCGGGTACGGCGACTCCCCCGTCGTGCCAGGTAAGACGCTGCTGTCGGACTTCGCGGGCGACCTCGCCGAGCTGCTCGACAAGCTCGGGATCGAACGCGTGGTGCTGGCCGGGCTGTCGATGGGCGGCCAGATCGTCATGGAGTTCAGCAGGCTTTATCCCGAGCGCGTGCGCGGGCTCGTGCTGGCGGACACGTCAGCGCAAGGAGAAACGGAAGAAGGGAAGCGCGTCCGCAACGAGACGGCCGACCGGATCCTCGCGACGGGAATGTCAGCCGAGGCCGAGGTGCTCATCACCAGGATGGTCGCGCCGGACGCGGACGCCGCGGTGGTCGAGCACGTGCTCGAGATGATGCGGACGACGCGGCCCGAAGGCGCGGCGGCCGCATTGCGAGGACGGGCCGAGCGGCCGGACTACGTCGAGCTGCTGGGTGAGCTGGCAGTCCCGGCGCTGGTCGTCGTCGGCAGCGTCGACGCGTTCACGCCGTTGCCGGACGCCGAGCTCATGCACGACCGGCTGAAAGACTCGAAGCTCGTGGTGATCGACGGCGCCGGGCACCTGCCGAACCTGGAGCGGCCGACCGAGTTCAACGCCGCGCTCGGGGAGTTCCTAGGGCGTGTTTCATAAGGCTGTTCGATGAGCTTCGTGATCCAGGTGGTTCCTGGCGGTGCAGCGGGATCACCTGGGCGCGAAGATCGCGAACAAGCCTTTATGGAACACGCCCTACAGTCGGTACCGAGTATCCGCTGAAGCAGACAGGTGATCTCCGATGAACAAGACGGTATTCGTGACCGGTGCCAGCACCGGCTTCGGCGCCGCGATCGCGCGGCGGTTCGCGGCCGACGGCGCGAAGGTCGTGGCGACCGCGCGCCGCGTCGGCAAGCTCGAAGCGCTCGCCGACGAGCTGGGCAAGAACGTGCTGCCGCTGGAACTCGACGTCCGTGACCGCGACGCCGTCGCCGAGGCGTTCGCGAACCTGCCGGCCGAGTTCGCCGAGGTCGACGTCCTCATCAACAACGCGGGGCTGGCGAAGGGGCTCGAGCCGGCGCATCGCGCGAACCTCGACGACTGGGACCAGATGATCGACACCAACTGCAAGGGGCTGGTCTACTGCACCCGCGCCGCGCTGCCGGGGATGGTCGAGCGCGGCAGGGGGCACGTGATCAACCTCGGTTCGATCGCGGGGACGTACCCGTATCCCGGCGGGAACGTCTACGGCGCGACCAAGGCGTTCGTGCACCAGTTCAGCCTGAACCTGCGCAGTGACCTGCACGGGACCGGCGTGCGGGTGACCAATGTCGAGCCGGGCATGGTCGGCGGCACCGAGTTCTCGAAGGTGCGGTTCGAGGGTGACCAGTCGAAGGCCGACGCCGTGTACGAGGGCACGCAGCCGATGACGGCGGAAGATGTCGCCGACTCCGTGGTCTGGGCCGCTTCGCAGCCCGCGCACGTCAACGTCAACGTGGTCGAGCTGATGCCGGTCGTGCAGAGCTTCTCGCCGCTGCAGATCTTCCGCGGCTAGAAAGACTCGTGAGTGTTCCCGACGGTTGTGGGCGGCGGGGACACAAACCCGTCCGTAAACCCGGGACCGGTGTCAGATTAACAAAAACCAGCCCCCCCGACCAACCCGGATCGGGGAT
>NZ_JBHWEB010000254.1:0-3411 GCF_042734395.1 Amycolatopsis sp. NPDC059657
CCGCATCACCCTGCGACTACCCGCGAACTGGCCCTGGCAGCACCACTACCAGGGCCTCTTCGACATCACCTGCCGAACAGCCTGACCCCCGCACCTACGACCGGACCACAGTGGACACACCGGATGCGACGCCGGTCGAATCCCCCTGCCCACCCACCAACCACAAGATCAACAACCACGAAAACGATCACCAGAAAACAACCGGTGGATCCAGGGTCAGCGTTGCGAAAGTGGCGTTCACACGGACCGGCTTGCGAGCCGACCAGGGCAGTGAGAAGCCCTCATTTCAGCGCGCCGAGGCACCGTTCCGCTTGGGCGCGCAACGCGGCGGCGAGTTCCGGTGGGCCGCTCACCAGTGTGAAGCCGACGTTGACCGAGGTGATCATCCAGACCAGGTCGGCGGGTGTCTCGGCGCCGACGCGGAACAGGCAGGTTCGCGCGTCGACCGCCTCGACGACGCCCATGCCAGGCCAGACCCGCTCGACCAAGGCTTCCGCGGACTCGTGCAGCAGCACGGTCGCCTGATAGCCCCAGGTCTTGGACGAAAGCTGGTGGGAGACGTAGGTGGCGGCATCGCCTTCCGGCGGTTCGCGGGGTGGGAAGCGGGGGCCGGTCGGGGTGCGCGGGACGAGGCGGTCGACGCGGAAGGTGCGCCAGTCCTCGCGTTCGGTGTCCCAGGCGACGAGGTACCAGTGCCTGCCGAAGTTGACCAGGCTGTGCGGCTCGGCCGTGCGGACCGAGACGCCGGTGCGCGGGCTCGTGTAGTCGAACCGCAGCCGCTCGCGCCTGCGGCAGGCGTCGGCGATGGCCATCAGCGTGTCCGGGCTGACCGGCGGGCCGGAGCCGCCGACGCGGACCGTGGCCGTCTGGAGTGTGTTGACGCGATGGCGCAGGCGGGACGGCAGCACCTGCTCCAGCTTCGCCAGCGCACGCAGCGCGGTCTCCTCGATTCCCGCGACCGAAGTCGCCGTGCGCAGGCTCACCGCGACGGCGATCGCCTCGTCGTCGTCGAGCAGCAGCGGCGGGAGGGAGGCGCCCGCGCCCAGCCGGTAGCCCGCGGCGCCCTGCGTGGCGTGGACGGGATAGCCGAGGTCGCGCAGGCGGTCGACGTCGCGGCGGACCGTGCGCGTGGTGACGGCGAGACGGTCGGCGAGGTCGGCGCCGGACCAGTCGCGATGCGTCTGCAGCAGCGAGAGCAGCTTGAGCAGCCGGGCTGAGGACATGGGTCAAGTTTGCCACCCACTTAGGACCGAATCTGTCCTAAGCGCCTCATAGCGTGAAGGTCATGGAGAACTTCCGCATCGACATTCCGCAGGCCCAGCTCGACGACCTCACCACCAGGCTGGCGAACACGCGCTGGCCGGACGAACTTCCGGACGTCGGCTGGAGTTACGGCGTCCCGGTCTCGTCCGTGCGTCGGCTCGCCGAGCACTGGCGTACCGGCTACGACTGGCGGGCCTGGGAACGCAGGCTCAACGCGTACCCGCAGTTCGTCACCGAAATTGAGGGGCAGCGGGTGCATTTCCTGCACCTCCGCTCGGCGGACGAGCACGCGTTGCCGTTGCTGCTGCTGCACGGCTGGCCGATGTCCTTTGTGGAGTTCCTCGACGTCATCGAGCCGCTTTCGGAGCACTTCCACCTGGTCATCCCGTCGTACCCCGGCTTCGCCTTCTCAGGGCCGACGCACCGGGCCGGCCAGGGCAGTACGGAAAGTTACGCCGAGGTGCTCGCCGCGCTGATGGCAGAGCTCGGCTACCGGAGGTACGGCACGGTCGGCGGCGACGCCGGGTCGTTCGTCGGGCCGCAGCTGGGACGGATCGACACCGAACATGTGGCCGGGGTGTACGTCAACGGGCTCATCACGCTGACCGACGAGGTGGTGGCCGGCTTCCAGGAGATCGGTGGCTACGCGGCGATCCAGTCGACCAGGCCGCAGACGCTGGCCTTCGGCATGCACGACTCCCCCGCCGCGCTGCTGGCGTGGATCGCCGACATCGTCCACCTCTTCGCGAAGACGCCGATCGACGACGATCTGCTGCTCACCAACGTGATGCTCTACTGGCTCACCGGAACGTTCGCTTCGTCGACGCGGCTGTACCGCGAGTCCGCCCAGTGGGGCGCGGAGCCCGCCAACTCCGGCGTGCCGACCGCGTGCGCGCTGTTTCCCGGCGACCACACCGACCGGGAGACAGCGGAGCGGCAGAACACTGTGGTGCACTGGGCCGAGTTCGATCGCGGCGGGCACTTCGCCGCGATGGAGGCGCCGGACCTGCTGGCCGGCGACATCCGCGAGTTCTTCGGGAAGCTGCGATGACGAGGATCGGCACGCGAGCGCTCAACCGCACCACACTCGGCAGGCAGCTGCTGCTCGACCGCGCCGACCTGTCCATAGTGGACGCGACCGAACGGCTGCTCGGGCTCAACGCGCAGGGCCCGAACCTGCCGTATCTGGCGCTGTGGAACCGGCTGAGTGGATTCGAGATCAAGGATCTCACCGCGGCGATCGAGGACGGCTCGCTGGTCCGGTCGACGCTGATGCGCGCCACCCAGCATCTGCTGTCGGTACCGGATTTCTGCCTCATCCGCCCGGCCGTTGCTCCCCTGCTGATCCGGGTGCAGCGCAACGCGTTCGGCAAGCAGACCGCAGGCATCGACCTCGAAGAGCTGGTCGCCGACGCGCGCGATCTGCTCGCGGACGGTCCGCTGACCCGCCCGAAACTCGGCAAGCTGCTCGCCGAAACCCGGCCGGGTGCCGACGCGAACGCGCTCGGCTGGACCGTGCAGTACCTGGAGCCGCTCGTTCATCCCGCGCCGAGCGGCACCTGGAACGTCCGCGGCGCGACACCGTTCGCCCGCGCCGACTGGACCGGCGTCACGGCGAAGACCGACCTGCCCGAGATGATCCGGCGTTACCTCGCGGCGTTCGGCCCGGCGAGCGTCTCGGACGCCAGGGCCTGGTCGGGCGTCGGCGGGCTGAAGGAGATCTTCGAGGAGATGCGGCCGGAGCTGAAGACGTACACCGACGAGAACGGCCGGGAGTTGTTCGACCTGCCGAACGCCGCATTGGGGGCGGAGGACCTTCCGGCGCCCGTGCGGCTCGTGCCGGATTTCGACGCGCCGCTGCTGGCGTTCGCGGACCGGACCCGGGTGATGACCGACGAGGTCCGCAAGGCGGTCTGCATCGGGGCTTCGGTCGCGGCGACGGTCCTGGTCGACGGGACGGTCGCGGCGACGTGGTCGACCAAGAAGACCAAGGATTCCGTCGAGCTGACGGTCACACCGTTCCGCAAGCTGTCCAAAGTGGAACGCGCGGATATCGAAGCCGAGGCCGGGCGCCTGCTGGAATTCACAGACCCCGACCTGAAAGGGGTCGTGAGTGGTATGACCGGTTAGAACCGGTCATACCACTCA
>NZ_JBHWEB010000255.1:0-3321 GCF_042734395.1 Amycolatopsis sp. NPDC059657
TTGTTCGTGCTTGTGAAAGCTCCCCCGGGGGGTGGGGTCGGGCCCGCGGCCGGCCTAGCGCGGTTTGTGGGCGTTGTTTCACCCCCCCACCTCCCCACGGCTCGTGGCCTGCGGTTACTACTTGTACTACTTGGCCGAAGCCTTCTTGCGGGTGGCACGCTTGCGCGGGGCCTTGTCGTCACCGGCGTCCGCGACGGCAGCCTGGGCCGCCTCGTAGGCCTCGACGATCTCGGCCGCGAGCCTGCCGCGGTCGGAGACCTCGTAGCCGTTGGACTGCGCCCATTCCCGGATCTGACGGGAGCGCTCGCGGTCGGTGCCGCCGCTCGCCGCCGACTGACCGGTGGCCAGGCGCAGCTTGCGCCCGCCGGTCCGCGTTCCGGCGGAGATGAAACGAGCGAGCTCCTCGCGCAGGTGCGTGGCGTTCTCGTCGGACAGGTCGATCTCGTAGGAAACGCCGTCCAAGCTGAAGGGAACAGTCTGGGTGGCGATCTCACCGTCGATGTCGTCGACCATTTCGACGACAACTTTTTGCGCCATGAAGCGCTCTCCTCATTACTCGGATGTGCGGTACATGCGTACGGTAACCGATCCGCCGTGCGGATGTGTAAGCCGCGCCGGTTTTGGTGCGAATCGATACTCGAAACGACCACAAATCCCTCTTGAACACTGTTCTAATGTGACGGAAAACCTACCCGAGCCGCCGTTCGGCCGACACCGAGTAGGCATGTGGACGGAAAGCCAGCACCGTGTCATCGGACGCTTCGACACCGGGGGCGAGCCGCATCGGGTCGTAAACCTGACGTTCCCAAGCGTCCGATTCCGGCGAAAGGCCGATGATCCGGATCTCGCCTGCCGGTAGCAGCCTGCGGTGTTCCGGCCACGCGATCGACGGATCGTGCGTGGCGTCGCCGGGCTCCGCGAGCTGCACGGCCAAGGTGAACGACACGGGACCGTCCTGCAGCCGCCGCTCGATCTCGGCGTTGAGGAACTGCTTGTCCAGCGACGCGCCATAAGCCGAGTCGAGATCCACCTCACCCAGCTGCGGGACGAGCCGGTACCGGAACGCCTGCCGCTCACCGGCGTCGTTCACGAAGATGAACGCGTGCAGCCCGTCGAACCGGGTCGTCGCGTAGCTCGCGGGCGCCTTGCGGGAGAGGAACGCCTTGATCCCGGCGTGGCTCTCCTTGTGGTCGATCAGGAAGCTGGCGAACTTGCGGCCGGTGGTCAGCTTCGCCTTGAGAGTGTCCTCTGTGGATCCCGCGAGCGCTTCCACGAGTTCGATGAACCCTTCGGGCGTGCTGCTCGGGAACACCCGGAAGTTGGCGGCGACCAGGTCGTGGATGCCCTTGCCGTCGGCCAGGAACTTCACGGCCATACCACGGATACCCCTGGTCCGGTCGTCCGAATCGTATTGCGGCGAACCGTTGGAGAGCCGGACCACGAGGTCGGTCTCCTCGGTCAGGTGCCTGGCGTTGGTGAGGTGGCCGATCTGTCCACTGGGGACGAACTTGGCGTCGTAGTTGGCGCCGCGGGCATGCAGGCGGCGGTCATGGGGACGTGGGTGGGCCGCGGCCTCGATGCGGTCGATGGCCTGGGTGGCGGTCATACCGTCCGGTGTGGTCACGCGGCCGAGAATACAAGGACTCGTGAGTGGTATGGCCGGTTAGAACCGGCGATACCACTCACGAGTGTTATGTCGTCCACAGAAGATCAGGGGGTGTAACTGACGATCTTGTCCAAGCCGCCGCCGTTCGTGGATGTGAACCACAGTGAGCCGTCCTTGGCCGGTTCGACGGCACGCAACTTGCCGAACGTACCTTCGAAAAGCGCTTCCGGCGTGCCGGTCTTACCGTCTTTTAGCGGAATGCGCCACAAGCGTTTACCGAGGTTGGCCGCCATGTACAGGCTGCCTTTGTAGTAGCCGAGGTCGCTCGGGGTCGCCTCCTCGGTCTTCCACGTGACAAGCGGATCGACGAACCCCGGCTTGCCGCAGGCGCCTTCGCAGACCGGCCAACCGTAGTTCTTCCCTTTCTCTACCCGGTTGAGCTCGTCGAAGGTGTGCTCCCCCGATTCCGAGACGAACATCCGGCCCTTGTCGTCCCAGGTGATGCCCTGCGGATCGCGGTGGCCGAGCGAATAGACGAGCGTCTTGGCGCCGGGCACCGGCTTGCCGCCGGAGGTCATCCGCAGCACCTTGCCGCCGAGCGACTTCGGGTCCTGCGCGAGTTCGGGCCGCTGGCCGTCGCCGACCGTCGCGTACAGCCAGCCGTCCGGGCCGAACGCGAGCCTGCCGCCCTCACGCTTCTGCCCGAGCGGGAGCCCGGTGAGGATCGGCTTCGGCCTGCCACCGAGCTTGAGCGAGGCGATCCGGTTGTCCGTCTCGGTCGAGTAGTAGAGGAACACGGTCTTGTCGGCGGCGTACAGCGGCGACACGGCGAGTCCGAGCAGGCCGCTCTGCACCCCGTTCGGCTTGGCCTCGGCGATCGTCTGCACCTCACGCACGGAACCCGGCCGGACGGCCAGTATCCGCGCGCTGTCCCGTTCGGTCACCAGCGCGCTGCCGTCCGGCAGGAAGCCGATCGACCACGGGTGGGTCAGCCCGGTCGCTATGTCGTGGTTCGCCGCGAAGGCCGTGAGCTGGGAGGTGGCCATCGCCGCGACGGTCAAGGCCGCTGTCAGGAGAACACGCATGACCTACAGAGCGAAGCCCTTACCCAGCGTGCTGTCAAGATCACCGCTGGCCGGTGCATCGAGCCCGGAATGTCTGGTACGTGACCGGTGTTGTCTCCAGCCATAGAGCTCGGACATGAGCCCGCCCAGGGGAAGCGAGAAGCAGATGTCTTTCGTCATGACCGCCGAGGAACGCGAGGAATTCCTCAGCGGGGTGCACATCGGGGTGCTGGCCGTCGAGCGGGACGGGCGCGCGCCGCTGACCGTCCCGGTCTGGTACGACTACGAAGCGGGCGGCGAGATCCTCATCTGGATGGAGCGCGAAACCCAGAAGGACAAGGCGATTCGCGCGGCGGGCCGGTTCAGCCTGCTGGTGCAGTCGGAGACCTGGCCGTACAAATACGTGACCGCCGAAGGCCCGGTCACGGCCAACGACGGCGCCCCGACCCGTGAACAGGCCGACCGCATCGCGGGCCGCTACCTGCCGGAAGCGGACGCGAAGGCCTATGTGGACGGTGCGCTCGGTGAGAGTTCGCTGCTGGTGCGCATGCGCCCGGCGAAGTGGCTGAGCAACGACCAAAGCAAGTCCTGAAAAGAGGTCGTGAGTGGTACGGCCGGTTCTAACCCGCCCGGACCCACACCACCCCCACC
>NZ_JBHWEB010000256.1:0-3082 GCF_042734395.1 Amycolatopsis sp. NPDC059657
ACACCACCAACACCGAGCCCGCCAATGCCACTACCAGCGACGGCACCAACAACCAGCACCCGATCACGAACTACAGCTGGAGTACTAACCGCCCGCAACGCTCACGACCCCGGCAAAACGGAAGTACGTCGAGCGTCTTCCCCGTCGCATTCGGCAGTACTCCGGCGAGTGGGACGACAGGCTGTAATGGGGCCGTTCGGCGGATTGCCCTGGTCTGCCGATGTTCACGTATGTGGACCCGCGTTCACATATATGTGCAGGTCAAACCGGGTTTCGAGAGTTCTTGCCGTAGGGGTGTGCGTTCACTCATGATCTAGGCATGACGGAGCCGAGGGAAGTAGTAATCACAGGCGGGGGCACGGGAATCGGGTACGCCGCCGCCGCGTTGTTCGCGAAGGCGGGCGACAACGTCACCATCACCGGACGCCGGGAAAAGGTGCTGTCGGAGGCGGCGACATTACTGGGTGCCCGTTATGTCGCGTTCGACGCGGCCGATCCCGCCGCGGTGCAGAACGCGCTGGCCGAATTGCCGCAGCGCGTGGATGTGCTCGTGAACAACGCCGGCGGGAACACCGATCGTCAGCGTGAAGCGCCCGCCGAGGGCGATCTCGCCGGGCTGGCCGACGCCTGGCACGCGAACCTCGACGCGAACGTGCTGACCGCCGTGCTGGTGACGGCGGGCCTGAAACCGCGGTTCGCCGACAACGCGCGGATCGTCACGATCGGCTCGATCGCCGCGAAGCAGGGCTCCGGTTCGTACGGGGCGTCGAAGTCGGCGGTCGAGGCGTGGAACATCGACCTCGCGCGCCAGCTGGCAGGCCGTGGCATCAGCGCGAACGTGATCGCGCCTGGTGTCACCACGGACACCGAGTTCTTCCACGGCACGCTGACCGACGAATGGCTCAAGCCGCGCGTCGCGCTCGCGCTCAACAAGCGCGCGGGCCGCCCGGAGGAGGTCGCGGACGCGATCTTCTACCTGGCCTCGCCAGGGGTCGCGCACATCACCGGCCAGGTGATCCACATCAACGGCGGCGCCTACTCGGGCCGCTGAGCCTGGGAAAAAAATCCCAATGTGGCTTTCGTCAGCTCTGAGCTGACGAAAGCCCCCACATTGGCGTGCTGAAACCTGACGAATGCCGCATTGGGATTTTTTTTGGCTAGGCCGGGGTGACTTTCAGGAGCTTGTCGTCGGTGCCGTCCGAGGTCGTGACGTAGAGGGCGCCGTCGGGGCCGGAGCGGACCGCGCGGAGGCGGCCGAACTTGTCGTCGAACTCCGGGGGCAGGGTGACGTCCACCAGCACGCCGGTCGGATCCAGGCCGAGCAGAAGCATCTTCTGGCCCTTCAACGCGACCACGGCCAGCTTGCCTTCCATCGCGCCCCATTGCTTTCCGCGAAGGAAGTCGGCCGCGCAGATGGCTTCGGTGAGCTTGCCGGTCGACCAGACCGCGGGGACCGCGTCGGGGAAGCGGGAGGTGTCGGTCATCGGCACCGACTCGTCGTAGTCCGCCGAGGTGCCGCCCTTCGACGGGTCCCAGCCGTAGTTCGCGCCCGGCTTGATCAGGTTGACCTCGTCGTCGAACGCCGGGCCGTGCTCGGCGGTGAACACCTGCCCGCCGTCTCGCACGGCGACACCCTGCACGTTGCGGTGGCCGTACGACAAGATCCGCGGGTCGGTGTCGGCCGAGCCGAGAAAAGGGTTGCCGGGCAACGGATTCCCGGTGTGCAGGTCGATGCGCAGCACCTTGCCGCCGAGGCTGCGCCGGTCCTGCGAGATCGACGGCCGCGCGGTGTCGCCGGTGCCGACGAGCAGCGCGCCGTCGGCCGCGAGCGCCGGGCGGCAGCCGGAATGGCGTCCGCTCGGGTTGACCGGCAGCCCGGTCAGCAGGTCACGCACGCGCGTCGCGCGGGTGCCGTCGAGCTTCCAGGTCACCAGCCGCACGTCGTCCGGGTCGCGGTGGGTCTGGCAGGTGGTGAACTCGCCGGTCGCCGCGAAATCCGGATGCACGACCAGGCCCATCAGCCCGCCCTCGCCAGCCACGAGCACATCGCCGAAGTCCGCGTCCACTGTGGACACTTTGCCCGCGTCGATCAGCGCGAGCCTGCCGGGCCGCTGCGGGACGAGCAGCCTGCCGTCCGGCAGGAACCCGACGTCCCAGCCGTGCTCGAGCCCGGCGGCGAGCTGCTCGACCTTGAACCTGCCGGTCGGCGGCGGCGCACTGGTTTCCGCGCTCGAACAGGCTGTGACCAGGCAAAGCAGTACCACTGCCAGTACGCGCATACCCGCCAGTGTCCCTACGTCAGCACCTCGGCGCCACGCTGGGCGTTGCTTTCGGCGGCCTTGAACCGGCGCACGTACCTGGCGGTCAGGCCCAGCAGCAGCGTGATCGTGCCGATCATGAGCACCGGCGACACCGCGACCATGGTGTCGATCGGGAGCCGGAAGCACAGCACCACCCGGACTGCCGCTTCGACGATCAGGCCGGCACCCCAGACCAAGCTGAGCGCCTTGAACCGCCGCCGGGCGGCCGGGTTCTGGTCGTAGAGCTGCTCGAACTCACGCGTCTTCGCCGGGTCACCCGCCCGGAACCTACGGGCCGCCAAGTAGATCAGCGGCTTGCCGACCACACAGCTGATCAGGAAGGCGCCGCCCAGTATGGCGGTGCCGAACGACTCCTTGACCAGCATGAACCGGGGGTCACCGCTGATCAGCGACAACACCAGGCCGATGCCGAACACCCCCAGCATCACGGCAGAGAAGATCTCAAGCCGCCTGAGCCGCACCGTCTCGAACACCATCAGCCCGCCTGCCACCAGCGAAGCCGTCAGCAGCGCCAGCCGGTCGCCCGCGCCGAGGGCGTGCAACACGTAGTAGGCCGCGGTCGGCGGCAGCACGTCGCGAAGAATGGACGGCAGCATCGCCATGATTTTGTTCCGCATCCCTTTTCCCCCTTGAGTTTCTCCGGTACTCAGAACGCTACGGAGCGAACGGGAAGCGCTAGGGGACTGGATGTCACCGGTTCCGGATTACATTTGTCACGGGCGCGGCGCGTTGTGGTCGTGAGCGTTGCGGGCGGTCAGAAC
>NZ_JBHWEB010000257.1:0-2650 GCF_042734395.1 Amycolatopsis sp. NPDC059657
GTGGTGGGGTCGCCCGCTTACCCCCCCCCAACCCCCCCCACGACCCCCTACAACCTGCCGAGATCCACGGCGTCCGCCATGGCCTTGTAGCCCGCGTCGTTGGGGTGCAGCGCGTCCCCGCTGTCGAAGGCCGGGTTGAGCTTGTCGGCATCGGCCGGGTCGACCGTGGCACGCTCCAGGTCGACGACCGCGTCGTACTCACCGCTGGTGCGGATCCAGGCGTTGACCTCGTCACGCACCTTCTCCCCCGCGTCGGTGAAGAACGGCGAGCCCTTGTACGGCAGGATCGTCGCGCCGATCATCCGCACGCCGGCGCGGTGGGCCGCCTTGATCAGCGCACGGTGCCCGTCGATCAGCTGCCCCGCGGTGATCACCG
Organism: Amycolatopsis sp. NPDC059657; assembly: GCF_042734395.1. NCBI lineage: Bacteria > Bacillati > Actinomycetota > Actinomycetes > Pseudonocardiales > Pseudonocardiaceae > Amycolatopsis > Amycolatopsis sp. NPDC059657. Next base: position 377 of record NZ_JBHWEB010000257.1, read on the forward strand.
GGTTCGGCCGGAAGCACTCGAAGTCCACGCCACCGGAGTGGATGTCGTTGATGCCCTCCAGCACGATGACCGTCCGCACCCCCGGCTGGTCCAGCGCGTCCCGCTCGAACCGCGCGGTCGCCTTCTCCCCGAAACACGTCGAGTCGTTGAGCACGCGGTTACCGCCGATGCCCGCGTTGACCACCCCGACGGGCCGCCGCGCCGCGGCCAGCCGCTCGGCCAGCTCGTCGGGATACCGGTTGTCCGCGTCCTGGGTCGCGCCGGCGCCATCGGTGATCGAGTCGCCGAACGCCACCACCGAGTGCGGCCGCGCGGCACCGAGCACGTCCACCCCAGCCAGGTAGTACCAGGACGCCGAGGTCTCGCCGAACGCACCGCCGACCCGGTCGAACCGGTGATCACCCGCCGCCCGGTAACTCGTCGCCGTCGCGAAGGCATGGAACGTCGTCGGCCCTGTCGGCTCGGCGAAGTAGAACGTCACCGCCAGCCGATCCAGCGGCCCCACCGGCAAAAGCACCGGATCACTCAGCCATTCCCGCCCCGGCGCGAAAACCCCCGAGGTGGCATGCCCGAACGTCACCGGCCGCAGCGTGCCCGGCCGCACCTCGGCACCCGCGCCGGCCTTGCCCACCGTGGCCCCGGCCAGCCGCAGCGGCGTCGTGTTGTACACCGTCGAGAGCCGCAACCGCACCGCGGCGCCTGCCGTGGACACCCTCACCACCTGCCGCACCGACTGGTTCGCGAACCCGTCGAGCGACCAGTTGGGCCCGAGCAGCCCCGCCACCGGCGCCTGCACCGACGCCGACCAGCTCGCCGCCCACCCGATCCGCCCAGTGGCGCCCGCAGGGCTCACCATCCCCGCGACGAGCGACGCCGCCGCGGCCATCACACCCAAGGTCTTCCACCCAGTTTTCATGCGACCGACCCTAGGGGGACCCACCGACACTTTTCGCGTGAGTTTCACTGTCCGGCCCCGGGTGACCCGCGGTGGTATACCCACCGTATGCGCGCGTCCCGGCTGGTCTCACTGCTGCTTCTGCTGCAGGCCCGTGGCCGGATGACCGCGCGCCAGCTCGCCGCAGAGCTCGAGGTGTCGGTCCGCACCATCTACCGCGACGTCGACTCGCTGCACGCGGCCGGGATCCCGCTCTACGGCGACGCCGGCCATGCGGGCGGCTACCAGCTGCTCGACGGCTACCGGACCAAGCTCACCGGCCTCACCGCCGAAGAAGCCGGCTCCCTCTTCCTCACCGGGCTGCCCGGTCCCGCGGCCGAACTGGGGCTGGGCAACGCGGTCGCCGCGTCCAAACTCAAGCTCACCGCGGCCCTGCCGCCCGAACTCCGCGACCGCGCCGGGCGGCTGCAGGAACGTTTCCATCTCGACGCGCCCAACTGGTACCACGACGGCGACACCACGCCGCACCTCGAAGCCGCCGCTGGCGCCGTCTGGAACGCGCGGCGCGTGCGCGTGCTCTACCACCGCTGGAAAGCGCCGCAGGACGTCGTGCGCTTACTCGATCCCTACGGTCTCGTACTCAAGGCGGGCCGCTGGTATCTGGTCGCCGCGAGCGACGGAAGCCCGCGTACGTACCGGGTTTCACAGATACTCGAACTCGAGGTGCTCGACGACACCTTCGAGCGTCCCGAAAGCTTCGATCTCGCCGGATACTGGCAGTCCTCGCTGGCCGACTTCGACGCGCGACGGCTCCAAGCCGAAGCCGTCATCCGGCTCTCCCCGTTCTCGATGGAACGCTTGCCCGACATGATGAATCCGGCCGCCGTGAAGTCCATTGAGGACACCGCGGGCGAACCGGACGCGGACGGCTGGGTGCGCGCGATCGTGCCGATCGAGTCGGCCGACCACGCGCTCGCCGACTTCCTCCGCTTCGGCGCGGGACTCGAGGTACTGGAACCGCCCGAACTCCGCCGGAAGCTGGCCGAAACGGCAGCCGCACTCGCCGCCACCTACCTGGGGTTCTAAGGGCGTGTCGTCCATCTGTGTACGGATGGCGTCCATCCACGTACATCGGTCGGCCCGCCATGGCTGTGATGGGTGGGTTTGAACATGGGGCCGCGACCCATCACGTGTACCTGGTCGGACGACACTCGTGCACAGACGGACGACACGCGTACCTGAACAGACGACACGACAGCAGTCGGCCCAGCGACACATGCCACCTTTGCCTTTTCGCTCTACAGAACCGGCCTTTGACGACCTACGCCACGGCTGCCGCGACCGGGTCGTGAGTGGTACGGCCGGTTAGAACCGGCCGT
>NZ_JBHWEB010000258.1:0-2477 GCF_042734395.1 Amycolatopsis sp. NPDC059657
TGGGTGCTGGGTGCTGGGTGCTGGGTGCTGGGTGCTGGGTGCTGGGTGCTGGGTGCTGGGTGCTGGGTGCTGGGTGCTGGGTGCTGGGTGCTGGGTGCTGGGGATCTCCCGAGCCTGTCACGATTTTTGTGTAAGCTAGAGGTGACTTACTTACATTTGTAGGTTATCAGAAAGGAAGGCGACCAGGGAAGAGGTTCGCCAGTGTGTTCAGCGCCACTTTCCATCCTTTCGTTCCTGTTCCCGATTCGCCTCCGCGTTGGCTTGAAATGTTTCGCAGACCGAGGTATAGAAGCTTCATGGCTGCATCTTTATCCGGGAAGTGGCCGCGATTCTTCGTGATCTTCCGCAGTTGGAAGTTGATGGATTCTATCGCGTTGGTGGTGTAGACGATTTTCCGGAGCTCGGGCGGGTAGTCGAGGAACGGGACGAACTCCGGGCAGGCGTGACGCCAGACGTCGACAGCGCCAGGGTATTGCGCGCCGAATTGCTTATCGAATTCGGCGAGCCCGAGCTCCGCCGCCTCAAGGGTTGGCGCGGTATAGATTTCCTTCATCGCTTTGACGATTTTCTTGCGATCGTTATAGGATACGAACCGCATCGCGTTGCGGATGACGTGCACGACGCAGGTTTGCACCACGGTCTCGGGGAAGATCGCGCGGATCGCGTCCGGCAGACCGGTGAGCCCGTCGCAGCAGGCGATCAAGATGTCCCTGAGACCGCGGTTGCGCAGGTCGGAGAGCACCTTCTGCCAGAACTTCGCCCCTTCGGTGTCCTGGATCCAGCAGCCCAGTGCGTGCTTGCGGCCGTCAACGTCGACCCCGATGACCAGGTAGGCGACCTTGGTGGTGACCACGCCGTTGTCCTTGACTCGGAGCCTGATCCCGTCCACGTAGACGATGGGATAAACCTCATCCAGCGGTCGGGACTGCCACACTTTGATTTCATCGACAACCACATCGGTGATATTCGAAATCAATTCCCGGGACGCATTCACTCCGTAGACTTCACGCAGGTGCGCCTCAATGTCACGAGTCGTCATGCCTCGCGAGCACAGTGAGAGGATCGTGTCGTCGATGTTGCCGATCCGCCGAGCACGTTTCGGCACGATCGCCGGCTCGAATGAGCCATTCCGGTCGCGCGGCACCTCGATCTCGATCGGGCCGTTGTTCGTCGACACCGTTTTCGCCGTTTTCCCGTTGCGGGAATTACCAGTTCCGTGGCCAGCCGGATCGCCGGAATCATAGCCCAAATGGTTGGTCATCTCGGCCTGCAAGGCTCGCTCAAGCACCGCTTTGGTCATTTGATTCAGCAGGCCGTCGACGCCGTCGATCGGCGTTCCCGACGATTTCGCGTCCTGCAGCAACGCGTCGATAGCATCCGGCGAGAACGCCTCCGTCAGCCGCCGCGCCGCCGCCTCGTCACCACGACGAGATGATGTGTTCTGTGTCACTCGGTGTCCCCTCCGACCGCCTATCCAGCGAGTCGATCTTGGTGCACCTCCGGCCTACACAGTTGGCATGACACGCCCGATCTCACGGCAAGCCTACTACCAGTGGCTCTCCAATCCGGTCTCGCAGCGGGACTGGGACGACGCCCATCTGATCAACGCCGCGCTCGACATCCACGCCGACGACCCAGCGGACGGGTACCGGTTCATCGCCGACGAACTCGCCCAGCGCGGCTTCACCGCCTCGGAGAACCGGGTCTGGCGGATCTGCTCCATGCAGGCCATCTTTTCCTTCCACGCCAAGAAGAAAGGCCGCAATCGCCAGGCAGGCCCGCCGGTGCACGACGATCTGGTGCGCCGGGACTTCACCGCCGACGCGCCGAACGTGAAGTGGCTGACCGACATCACCGAACACCCCACCGACCAGGGCAAGCTGTATCTGTGCGCGATCAAGGACTGCTACTCCAACAAGATCGTCGGCTACTCGATCGACTCCCGCATGACGTCCTCACTCGCCGTCGCCGCGTTGCGTAACGCGATCACACTGCGCGACCCGGCCGGGGTGATCGTGCATTCGGATCGAGGCAGCCAATTCCGGTCCAAGCCCTACCGGCGCCTTCTGCGCAACAACGGGCTGACCGGGTCCATGGGCCGGGTCGGCGCGTGTGGCGACAACGCCGCCATGGAGTCCTTCTTTTCGTTGCTGCAGAAGAACGTTCTCGACACCCGACGCTGGAACACCCGAGAAGAACTACGCCTGGCGATCGTCACCTGGATCGAAACGAAATACCACCGCAAACGCCGACAACGAACCCTCGGCAAACTCACCCCCATCGAGTTTGAGACCATCTACACCACCGCAACAGCGGCCTGAAACACCACACCCCCGGTGACAACCAAACCCGGGGCAGTCCCGTGTTCACCGACACCGGTTTTGAACCGCCCCGGGTTTGATGGAGGCTCCATCGTGTGAGTGAGGATGGAGTTATGGCCCGGTCTTCGAGGCACCCGCGTGAGGTGCGTGAGCGCG
>NZ_JBHWEB010000259.1:0-2382 GCF_042734395.1 Amycolatopsis sp. NPDC059657
GCTCGTCATACGACGGACGCACATCCCCGGTCACGTGGTGATCATCGCAGCACCACGATCACCACGTGACAGAGACCTGACTAGTTACCCGTCGGGAACACTCACGAGTCCTTGTACGCCACGTAAGGCAGCAACGCCTGAGTCAGCGGCCCGATGCTGAGCGCGTACAAAACCGTTCCCACGCCGACGGTTCCGCCCAACAGCCACCCCGAAGCGAGCACGATCACCTCGATGCCCGTGCGCACGAGGCGCACCGACCACCCGGTCCGCGCGGTCAACCCGGTCATCAAGCCATCACGAGGCCCTGGGCCCAGCCGTGCGCCGACGTAGACAGCCGTCGCGACGGCGTTCAGCACGATGCCGCCGACGAGCAGCAGGACCTGCCAGCCGAAGGCGTGCTGGTCAGGCAGGAACGCGCGCACCAGGTCGACGGTCACCGAGATGATCACGATGTTCGAGATCGTGCCGATGCCCGGCTTCTGGCGCAGCGGGATCCACAGCAGCAACACGGCGATCGACGCCAGTCCCGCGATGGTGCCGAAGCTCAGGCCGGTCAGCTTGGTGAGGCCCTCGTGCAGCACGTCCCACGGGTCGAGCCCGAGGCCGGCGCGGGTGAGCATCGCCATGCTGGTGCCGTACAGCGCGAGCCCGCCCACGAGCTGCGCCGAACGGCGGAGCGGTGAGGCGGTGATGGACACGGGACGGAGATCTAACTGAGCCACGCTGTCCACTATCAGGGGTAACTGGTCTTGCACACCATAGCCAATTGGTAATAATTGGTCTTATGAACCCGTTGATTCCGCCAGGTGGTCGCATATCGGCCGCAAGATTGGCCGTGATGCTCGGCACCTGGCGGCAAGGTGGCTCACGCCAGGGCGCCGCGGACCTCGCCGCCGCCATCGAAATGCAGGTACTCGACGGCCAGCTCCCGCTCGGCACCCGCCTGCCTGCCGAGCGCGAACTGGCCGACGCGCTCGGCTCCAGCCGCACGCTCATCGGCGCCGCGCTGGACCGCCTGCGCGAAGACGGCCTGGTCGCCAGCCGTCGCGGCGCGGGCTCATGGATCACCTCGCCCCGCAAGCACGGCGTCAGGCCGGAGTTGCCCGACGCGGGCGCGCTCATCGACCTCGCCCGCGCCGCCCCGCCCGCGGTCGCGGGCATCGTGCCCGCCGTCGACGCGGCCAGGGTGGCGCTGATCGACCACCTCGGCGAGCACGGCTACAGCGACGGCCTGCCCGTGCTCCGCGAACGTATCGCCGAGCGCTACGCCGCCCGCGGCCTGCCGACGTCGCCGTCACAGATCATGATCACCAACGGCGCCCACCACGGTTTCGTGCTGGCGCTGCGCATGCTGGCCGGGCCCGGCGACCGCATACTCGTCGAGCAGCCCACGTACCCGAACGCACTCGACGCCATCCGTTCCGCGCACGCCATCGCCGTGCCCGTCGCGCTGGACGCGGGCGGTGCGCAGGGCTGGGACATCGCGGGCATCGAAGCCGCACTTCGCCAGGCCGCGCCCCGCTTCGCCTACGTCATCGCCGACTTCCAAAACCCGACCGGCCTCCGCCTCGATGCCGAAGGCCGCCACCGCCTCGCCGCCGCGCTGACCAGAACCCGAACCCCGGTCGTGGTCGACGAAACCCTCGTCGAGCTCGACCTCGACGGCGACCCGCTCGACGGCCCGCCCCCGCTCGCGTCCTTCGCAGGCGACCTGGCCATCAGCATCGGCTCGGCGTCGAAGTCCCACTGGGGCGGCCTGCGCCTCGGCTGGATCCGCGCGCCGGAGGACCTGCTCGGCAGGTTGGTCGCGTCCCGCTACTCGGTCGACCTCGGTTCCCCGATCTTCGAGCAGCTCATCCTCGCGGAGCTCCTCACCGACCCCGAACCCTCACTCCGCAAACGCCGCGAAGACGTCCGCGCCCTGCGCGAGGCCTTGATCAGCGCGGTCCGCTGGTACTGCCCGGATTGGACATTCACCGAACCGCCTGGCGGCCTTTCCTTGTGGTGCCGCCTGCCGGAGCCGGTGAGCACCCGCCTCGCGGTCGCCGCGATCAACCACGGCGTCCAAATCGCGCCGGCGTCCCGTTTCGGCGTCCACGGTGGACTCGAACGCTGGCTACGCCTGCCTTTCGCCCAACCGGCCGACGTCCTTTTCGAGGCAGTGCGCCGCTTGAGCGCGGCAGCCGTTTCCGTTGGCGGCTCAGCGAAATCAGACCTGAACTTGCCGATTACCTAAGTCGGTCGCGACCGGCATGGCCGGTCCACGTGAACGCCACTTTCGCAACGTTGAGCCTGGATCCACCGTTGATCTTTGTGGTGATCTTGGCGTGGTTGTTGATCTTGTTGGTGGCGGGGTGGGCGTGGTGGGGTGTCCGGCGTCGC
>NZ_JBHWEB010000260.1:0-2315 GCF_042734395.1 Amycolatopsis sp. NPDC059657
GTCCGCGAGTGGTAACTCCGCTGCATCCAACGGAGCAGAGTTACCACTCGCCCGCAACCGTCACCGCAAACCCTCCACAGTCACTCTTTCGCGGCGCTCACCGTCGGGAACACTCACGACTCCGGCTTGGGGAGCCGGCTGCCCGCTCCCCGGCGAACAGCCGGCCACCACCCCCAATCAGCAGGCCGAACGTCGCGAGTCCCACCCTGCTCGTTCGCTGCCGCGCTCAGTTCTACCGGCCGGCGACGGGGACCCCTCCCCGCGAAGGTCAGTAGCGCTCGGCGTAGCGCGTGGGTGGTTCGCCGAACATTTCCTTGAAGTCGCGGGCGAAATGCGCCTGGTCGGCGTAACCGAGTTCGGCGGCGAGCGAGGCCCAGTCGATCTCGGCGCCGTTCTCCAGCCGGTCGGTGACCTCGCGCAGGCGGTAGCGCCGGATCACCCACTTCGGGCCGATCCCGACGTACTCGGCGAACAGGCGCTGCAAGCCGCGAACGCTGGTGCCCCACTGCTTCGCGAGCAGGTCGACCCTGGCGATCTCCGGTCGCGCCGCGATCAGCGTGACGATGTCGGCGGCTTCGTCGGCCTTGGGATCGGGCTCTGGCATGCGGGCGCGCAGGAACCGTTCGACGGGCTCGACGTCGATTTCGCTTGGCACGTCTCCGAAAACCTCGCGCGCGTCGATCTCCTGGTCCATGATCGACGACACCGGCGCGCCGAGGAACGGGCGGAAGCCACCCGGCCGGAACTCGACCCCGAAGACGCCGCTGCGCCCCTCGAGCACCTTGATCCGGCGGCCGCTGCTCACGCCGTTCACCACGGCGGCACCCTCTCGGAACGTCAGATGCACCTTGGGAAAGGGCACGACCAGCTGCCGATACGGCTCGTCGTAATCCCAGGTCACCACCCAGAATTTCTCGACGAACCGTGCGAGATCGGGCGACGGGCTCGGGAACTCGTGGCGCTGGAACTTCGTCCACGCTCCGTTGAGTCCTCGGGCATCCCTGGTCACGCTGCGCATTCTAAGCCGGAGGCCCGCTCGATCGGGTGTATCCCCCGACGATCATGTTGACCGGCGCGCCTGCCGGGTATTCCCAGCTCACAGCAGTTCCGGATCCACAAAGGAGCGCCAGCCATGAAAAGAACAGCCATCATCGCCGCGGCCATCGCCACCGCGGGCGTCCTGACCGCCGCACCTGCCTCGGCGGAGCCGGTACCCGGTCAGCCTGGGTACGTCTTCGCAGGTTGCGTGCTCACACTCGGCGGAATTTCGATCTGCGCCGAGACCGATCTGAAGCACGCCAACCATATCTGCGCGCTGACGCCGTTCGGGTTGCTCAACCTATACGGGTGCATGCCGTTCAACAAGCCCTGATCGAGCCATCCAGAAACCCGGGCCGCGTGCCGATGGTGCGGAGTAAGGTTTTCCGCCCCGGTGAGGGGCTCGTCGAAGGAGGAAGTCCTGCGCGCCAGGTCGCTCGTTTCCGCTGTCTCACTCGTCTGCGTCACCGCGACCGCCTCACCCGCGTTCGCGGTGGCGCACGGGTCCGATGTGCCACCGGGACAGTTCGGGTTCGCCGCGAAGCTGACCATGACCGGCATTCCGCGTCCCAACAGCACGCCGTACTCCAGCGCGTGCTCCGGTTCGCTCGTGTCGCCGCAGTGGGTGCTGACGTCCAGCCACTGTTTCCATGACCTCAAAGGAAATCCCGTCTCCGGTCCGTCCCCCTACCCGACCACGGTCACGGTCGGCCGCACCGACGAGGCCGACGCCTCGGCGGGCGCGACCCGCCAGGTCGTCCGCGTCGTCCAGGCCACCGGCAGCGCGGCGGCGCTCGTCCAGCTCGACGCGCCGGTCACCGGCGTGACCCCGCTGACCGTGCGCCGGACGGTGCCCGCGGTGCACGAGAAGCTGACACTCGCGGGCTGGGGCAGCACGGAAAAGGACGCCAAGGCGTCGACGAAACTGCAGCAGGGCACCGTCGAGGTCGGCACGATCGGCGAGAAGACGCTCGGTGTGCGCGGGGTGGCACCGTCGGCCATGACCAGCGCCTGCCGCTACGACTCGGGCGCGCCCTACTTCGTCGGCCAAGAGCTGGTGTCGATCGAAAGCAGCGGGCCGGACTGCCCGCACGACAAGCTCGAAACGACGGTGCGCGTGGACGTTCTGGCCGACTGGATCGCTTCTCAGACGACCCAGGCCTAAGGCTCGTGAGTGGTATTGCCGGGTAACTAGTCAGGTCTCTGTCACGTGGTGATCGTGGTGCTGCGATGATCACCACGTGACCGGGGATGTGCGTCCGTCGTATGACGAGCTT
>NZ_JBHWEB010000261.1:0-2303 GCF_042734395.1 Amycolatopsis sp. NPDC059657
GGATGAGCGAGGTCGGCGGCAGCTGGAAGGACGGCCAGGACTTCACCAGCATGGACCCCGGTCTCGGCTTGGCAGGCCAGATCACCGACGACCTGCGCGAGCTGGAGCCGAGCGCGTGGATCGGCTGGCAGCCGATCGAGGACTACAACGCCATGATGCCGGGCGGCGAACGTCCCGAAGGCATGAACTGGGGCGAAATCCAGATCCCGTTCGACTGCGCCCCGACCACCGACTGTCCGATCAGGACGAACACGAAATACAACACGATGCGCAACTTCACCCACTACATCAAGCCCGGTGATCGCCTGATCGGCGTGAACGACCGCTCCAGCACCGTCGCGATGCGCGGGGAGAACCTGGCAACCGTCGTCCACACCAACGCGGGCTCCGTCGACCGTGACGTCACCTTGGATCTGTCCGGCTTCGGACACATCCGTGGCAACGCGACCGTGACGCCGGTCGTGACCGACGTCAACGGTGCGTTGAAGACCGGCAGGCCGGTGAAAGTGTCCCAGCAGCGAGCGACTTTGCGAGTTCCGGCGCGTTCGGTGACCAGCTTCGTGGTCAGCGGTGTCAGCTCAGTGGCGGATGGAACAGGTATCGCTTCCGGTAAGCCGTTCACCCTTTCCGGCGTGCAGAGCGGGAAATCGTTGAGCGCGGAGCACGGTTCGCTCGTCCAGCGGGTCACGGACGCTTCGTCGGCGTCCCAGCGTTGGACGTTCGACGACCGCACCGGCCGGTACGGCAACCGGGATCAGTTGACCATCAAGAACGCGGGTACTGGCCAGGTTCTCAGCACGGCGGACGGTGCGGTGAAACTCACCGCGGCGGGAACCGGCGGCGCGGCGTCACGCTGGATTCTGTCGAGCACCGGCGACGGCACTTGGAATTTCATCAACGTCGCTACCGGCCAGCTGCTCGACGTTGTCGGCGAATCCCGTGAGGACGGCGCCCCCATCGGCCTCTACAAGCCGACGAACGGCGCGAACCAGCGCTGGCAGGCGATCGCCCGCCAGCGTTTGCGTGGTTGACCTCGTGATTCCCTGTAAAAATCAGCGAAATGCGCATGGATATTATATTCGGGCAATAGAATAATAGAGCTCTATATTGCTTTCGGTACGTAGAATGCCAACCCGCTGACCTGTGCGGCCTCGGTACCGGCAGACGCACATTCTTGAGCAACGGAGTTCATAATGAAGCGCACTCGTGTTCGTGCCTGCTTACGCGCCTTGCTGGTCGCGGCGGTCGCCGTGCCGCTGTTGGCGGTTCCCCAGCAGGCTTCCGCCGACACCAACTCCTTCCGTGGCGTCAACTGGGCCGACGGTCGGGACAACTATGTGGACGGCTGGGTCATTCCGACCGGCCTTGCCTCCGGGGACAGCTATTCCGCTGTCAAATCGAAGGCGGACGGCATCATCTCGGGCTTCCAGAGCAAGCTCGGCGCCAACACGGTGCGACTGCCGATCAACCCGAAGAGCGTCAACTCGGACTGGTGGGCCCGTTACAAGGGTGCCGCCGACTCGGCGCTGGGTAAGGGGATGAAGGTCATCTTCGGCTACTGGGAAGCGAACAAGGACGGCAAGGTCGACGACACGAACGCCTGGAACACCATGTGGGACAAGGTCACCGGTGACTACAAGGGCAACGGCAACGTCTACTTCGAACCGATGAACGAGCCGTTCGGATACAGTCTGAACGACTGGGTGTCCGTATGCTCGGGCTGGCTTTCACGCCACTCGGGCATTTCGCGCGGCAGGGTCATCATCAGCGGAACCGGCTACAACGACAATGTCACCGGCGTCGGCGGGGCGAGCGCACTGAACGGGACGCTGCTTTCGCTGCACTTCTACGGGTACTGGGCCAACGACACCACCCGTGCCGCGTGGACGACCAACCTCAGCAACCGGCTCGGCTCGTACTCGTCGCGGACCATCATCGACGAGGCGGGAGCGCCGATGACCACCGGGCTGACGTACAACGGAACGGCTCAGGACGGGAACACCTTCACCGCCTACTTCGCCGCCACCACCGAACTGGCGCGGAGCCGGAGGATGGGCGTCGTCTACTGGCCAGGTCTGCGTGCCGGGGACAGCTACTCGATCACCCGGCAGAGTGGTGCGGGCTTGGCTGTGAACAATCCCTCGGCTGTGGCGCAGCTGCGCAGGGGTTGGGGCTTGTAGCCGGTGAGTCGTGAGTGTTGCGGCCGGTTATTGATCCGTAAGGCAAATATGGCATGATCGTGGTGTGAACGCGAAGGTTCGGGTGACGGATGCGCGGCGGCTTTCCCAGCAATCGCAGGAGGA
>NZ_JBHWEB010000262.1:0-2024 GCF_042734395.1 Amycolatopsis sp. NPDC059657
GTATCCATATCTGAATTCATAGGATATGAGAAGGCAGACCCGGGGAACTGAAACATCTAAGTACCCGGAGGAAGAGAAAGCAAATGCGATTTCCTGAGTAGCGGCGAGCGAAACGGAACATAGCCCAAACCAAGAGGCTTGCCTCTTGGGGTTGTAGGACATTCTATACGGAGTTACAAAGGAACGAGGTAGATGAAGAGGTCTGGAAAGGCCCGCCATAGGAGGTAACAGCCCTGTAGTCAAAACTTCGTTCTCTCCTGAGTGGATCCTGAGTACGGCGGAACACGTGAAATTCCGTCGGAATCCGGGAGGACCATCTCCCAAGGCTAAATACTCCCTAGTGACCGATAGTGAACCAGTACCGTGAGGGAAAGGTGAAAAGCACCCCGGAAGGGGAGTGAAAGAGATCCTGAAACCGTGTGCCTACAAGTAGTCAGAGCCCGTTAACGGGTGATGGCGTGCCTTTTGTAGAATGAACCGGCGAGTTACGATCCCGTGCAAGGTTAAGCAGAAGAGCGGAGCCGCAGCGAAAGCGAGTCTGAATAGGGCGCATGAGTACGTGGTCGTAGACCCGAAACCAGGTGATCTACCCATGTCCAGGGTGAAGTTCAGGTAACACTGAATGGAGGCCCGAACCCACGCACGTTGAAAAGTGCGGGGATGAGGTGTGGGTAGCGGAGAAATTCCAATCGAACCTGGAGATAGCTGGTTCTCCCCGAAATAGCTTTAGGGCTAGCCTCAAGGTAAGAGTCTTGGAGGTAGAGCACTGATTGGACTAGGGGCCCCTACCGGGTTACCGAATTCAGTCAAACTCCGAATGCCAAAGACTTATCCTTGGGAGTCAGACTGCGAGTGATAAGATCCGTAGTCGAAAGGGAAACAGCCCAGACCGCCAGCTAAGGTCCCAAAGTATGCGTTAAGTGGAAAAGGATGTGGAGTTGCACAGACAACCAGGATGTTGGCTTAGAAGCAGCCACCATTTAAAGAGTGCGTAATAGCTCACTGGTCGAGTGACTCTGCGCCGAAAATGTACCGGGGCTAAACGTATCACCGAAGCTGCGGACTGTTCTTCGAACAGTGGTAGGAGAGCGTTCTAAGGGCGTTGAAGCTAGACCGGAAGGACTGGTGGAGCGCTTAGAAGTGAGAATGCCGGTATGAGTAGCGAAAGACGGGTGAGAATCCCGTCCACCGAATGCCTAAGGTTTCCTGAGGAAGGCTCGTCCGCTCAGGGTTAGTCAGGACCTAAGCCGAGGCCGAAAGGCGTAGGCGATGGACAACAGGTTGATATTCCTGTACCACCTCTTCATCGTTTGAGCAATGGGGGGACGCAGGAGGATAGGGTAAGCGCGGTATTGGATATCCGCGTCCAAGCAGTTAGGCTGGGAAATAGGCAAATCCGTTTCCCGTGAAGGCTGAGCTGTGATGGCGAGCGAATTATAGTAGCGAAGTTCCTGATTCCACACTGCCAAGAAAAGCCTCTAGCGAGGTGAGAGGTGCCCGTACCGCAAACCGACACAGGTAGGCGAGGAGAGAATCCTAAGGTGATCGAGAGAACTCTCGTTAAGGAACTCGGCAAAATGACCCCGTAACTTCGGGAGAAGGGGTGCTCTGTTAGGGTGCAAGCCCGAGAGAGCCGCAGTGAATAGGCCCAGGCGACTGTTTAGCAAAAACACAGGTCTCTGCGAAGCCGTAAGGCGAAGTATAGGGGCTGACGCCTGCCCGGTGCTGGAAGGTTAAGAGGAGCGCTTAGCGTAAGCGAAGGTGCGAATTGAAGCCCCAGTAAACGGCGGCCGTAACTATAACGGTCCTAAGGTAGCGAAATTCCTTGTCGGGTAAGTTCCGACCCGCACGAAAGGCGTAACGATTTGGGCACTGTCTCAACCAGAGACTCGGTGAAATTATAGTACCTGTGAAGATGCAGGTTACCCGCGACAGGACGGAAAGACCCCGTGGAGCTATTGGAATCCGAAAACCGAAACGCTGACCCGTGCGGAACTCGATTCGCTGCGGCTGGCCAAGCTGCG
>NZ_JBHWEB010000263.1:0-2024 GCF_042734395.1 Amycolatopsis sp. NPDC059657
GGTTAGAACCGGCCGTACCACTCACGACCCCAGTGCTAGAGCGACTCGATGAACCCCAGCGCGATCCGCCAGGTCTTCTCGGCGGCCTCGGGGTCGTAGTCCGGGAGCTCCGGGTCGGTGTAGACGTGCCCGGCGCCCGGGTACCGGAACACCTCGACGTCGGCGCCTGCCGCGCGGATCTGGCGGTACCACACGTTCTGCCAGTCGTCCGGCTCGAACAGATCCGGGTCGGCGACATGCAGCTGGACGGGGAGGTCGTCGACCGCGGCGTCGTCGGCGATGTCCGAGGTGCCGTGCAGCAGCAGGAGCCCGCGGGCCTTCTCGTCGTTGAGCGCGAGGTTCTGGGCGAGCGCGGCGCCCAGCGAGAAGCCCGCGTAGACCAGCCCGCCCGAGGAATGCGGCGCGGAGGCGCGGATCGCGCGGCGCAGCAGTTCGTCGGTGCCGATCTCGTCCTTGATCTTCATTCCGTCTTCGACCGTGTCGGTGGTCCGGCCGTCGTAGAGGTCCGGCACGTGCACCTGGTGCCCGGCCGCGCGGAGCCGGTCGGCCGCCGCGTGCACCGCGGGCCGCAGCCCGTAGGCCGAATGGAAGAGCATGATGTCCACGGCGCGATATTAGGCGTTGTGGAAGGCTCGGCCGGTGGCCGACCGGTACCTGACCATCGCCCGAGCGGGCGAGCACGAGATCGAGATCAAGCGCTCCCGGTTCATCTGCGCGCTGGCGCCGGTCGATTCGGTGGACGCGGCACGCGCGGTCATCGCCGAGCGCCGCAAGGCGGGTCCCGACGCGAGACATCACTGCCACGCGTTCGTGCTCGGGCCGGACGGGCGGACCGCGAGGTCCAGCGACGACGGCGAGCCGGCCGGTACCGCGGGCATGCCGATGCTGGAAGTGCTGAAACGGAGAGAGCTGACCGACACCGTCGCGGTCGTCACCCGCTACTTCGGCGGGGTGCTGCTGGGCGCCGGCGGGCTCATCAGGGCATACAGCCAGGCTGTCGCCGAAGCGGCCGACGTGCTGGGGGTGCGTGAGTATCAGCGGCTGAATCTGGTGGCGGTGACCATGGACTATGGGCCTGCCGGGAGGTTCGAGAGCGACCTGCGGGCTTCGAAGTACCTGCTCAGCGGCATCCGCTACGAGGAGGCGGCCCGGTTCGAGGTCGGGGTGAAGGCTGGTGAGCTCGACGGGTTCCGAGCTTGGCTGGCGGATCTGACCGGTGGGGCCGCGACCGCCGAAGAGATCGGTGAGGACTGGCTGGGTTAGCCGAGTACGTCTTCGAGCAGCTGCTCACGGTGGATGCCGCGATCCTGCGCCGGGATCTCCGGGCCTGGCTCGCTGAACAGTGCGGCCACCAGTTCCTTGAGGCGTGCGAAGAAAGCCATGATCGTCTCCCCGCTGCTCAGGCGGCCAGCGCCAGCTCGTCGGCGAACTCGATGCCCAGTGCGTTCGCGCCTGCCTGGGTCAGCAGCGCGGGAACGCGCTCGCCTCGTCTGCCGTCGCGTGCGGGTGCCAGGTAGCCCAGATCGGCCAGCCGGTGCGCGGTGTACTGGTCGCAGCAGGCCAGCCCGTCGACGAACAGGTCGGGAACGCAGCTGCAGGTCATCTCCGCGTGCCCGGTGGCGACGGCGGTGAGGGTGGCCCTTTCGCGGTTGTTGAGAGTCATCGTCTCGGTCCTTCCACTGTCTGTTTCATTGAACTTCGTCCCACCGACAGTTTCTGGCCGCGATGTGGTCTGCGTCACCTCCTAGAGGGCCTTTTAGGGGTAAACAAACGTCTGTTTAAGGGCTCGCCGCTCCTGCCCCTAGTCCGCTTCGAGCCGCTCGGCCGGGGTCGGCCTGAGCGCTAGCGGGGCGGCATTTCGCCTGCTCAGACGGGGTCGACTCACGCCTGGGGTACCCCGGCGCTGCGCGGGGGTGCCCCTTGCCTGGGGGAGCAGTTGCGCACGCTGGGAGAGATAAGGGGTCGTGTGGGGGTGGTGGGCGGGGGGGAGGGGCGCCGGACCGCGCCACCCACCGTGTGGTGGG
>NZ_JBHWEB010000264.1:0-2021 GCF_042734395.1 Amycolatopsis sp. NPDC059657
CCGGGCCACTTTTGTGTGCGTGTGGTGTATGGGGGGCGTTAGGCGACGCAAATCCTCCACAGGCACCCCGCCGGGACTCCGGCGTGTGGGTTTTGGGTCGTCTAACGCCCCGAAACCCACACACCCTCCGACGATCGGTGTCGTGAGTGCTCGCGACGGCGCCTGGCCTGCGCAGGGTCCATGGTGGCGGTTGCGGGCGAGTGTGCCCCCGAGTGCGTACTACGCACCCAACGGCCCCCTCGCTTCATGCCCACCCGAGGCTCCAGAGCGCCTCGCCGGACCTGGTGAAGGAGTACCTCACCAGCCAGCCACATTCGGCTTTCCGCCCAATAGAACCGCCCGCAACGCTCACGACCCCGTGGTTGATCTTCCAGGCCGTATGATGCGGTGTGGACAACGTTGCCGGTGATCGGCTGACCGCTGCCGACCTTTACGAGATCCTGCGCCTGCGCGTGGACGTGTTCGTCGTCGAGCAGGAATGCCCGTACCCCGAGATCGACGGGCGCGACCTGCTGCCGACCACCCGGCATCTCTGGACCGAGGATTTCGGTTCGTACCTGCGGATTCTCGCCGAGCCCGATGGCGCGAGCCGGATCGGCCGCGTCGTCACGGCCAAGTCCGCGCGAGGCAAGGGACTCGCGGGCGAGTTGATGAAGGCCGCGCTGGACCACATCGGTGACGCGGACAGCGTGCTCGACTCGCAGACCTACGCGACCGGGTTCTACGCGAAGTTCGGGTTCGTTCCCGAGGGCGACGAGTTCCTCGAGGACGGCATCCCGCACATCACGATGCGAAGGCGCCACGTGGCGCGGTAGCGGTGATCACCTTCACCGCACGGTCCACATCGGACTCGGTGAGGTCGGCGCGCGCGGTCAGCCGCAGCCGGGAGATGCCGTCCGGCACGGACGGCGGCCGGAAGCAGCCGACCCGGATCCCTTGCTCCGCACAGGCCGCGGCCCAGGCGACGGCTTCGGCGGGCGTCGGCGCGTGCACCGAGATGACGGCGGCTTCCGGGACGGTGAGCGTGAAGCCCGCGGCCTTCAGCTGCATCGCGAGGTTCATCGAAGCGTCGCGCACCTTGGTCGCCAGCTCCGGCTCGGCCTTGAGCGCGTTGAGCGCGGCCAACGCCGCCGCCGCGCTCGACGGCGCGAGGCCGGTGTCGAAGATGAAACTGCGCGCGGTGTCGATCAGGTGCTTGATCACCCGGCGCGGCCCGAGTACCGCACCTCCTTGCGCGCCAAGGGATTTCGACAGCGTGATGGTGGTGACCACGTCCGGCGCCCCCGCCAGGCCCGCCGCGTGCACGGCGCCGCGGCCGCCTTCGCCGAGTACGCCGAAACCGTGCGCGTCGTCGATCAGCAGCGAGGCGTTCGTTTCGCGGCACGCCTGCGCCAGCTCGGCGAGCGGCGCGATGTCACCGTCCACGGAGAACACGGAATCGGTGACCACCAGCGCGCGTGGCTTGCGGCGCGTGCTCAGCGCGTGCGAAAACGCCTTCAGGTCGACGTGCGCGACGGCCGCGATGTCCGCGCGGCTCAGCCGGCAGCCCTCGATGAGCGAAGCGTGGATGTACTTGTCGGTCACGATCGCCGACTCGGCGCCGGACAACGCCGTCACCGCGCCGAGGTTCGCGGTGAAGCCGGAGGAGAACACCAGCGCGGCCTGCGCCCCGCAGAACCGCGCGAGCTCGTGCTCCAGCTCGGTGTGCAGCTCGGTCGTCCCGGTGACCAGCCGCGAACCGGTCGCACCGGCGCCCCAGCGCAACGCCGCCGCCGCGGCGGCACCCGCGACCCGCTTGTCCCTGGCCAGCCCCAGGTAGTCGTTCCCGGCGAGGTCGAGCTCGTCGGCGACCGGCGGCCGCGGCCGCAGCTGCCGGACCAGGCCCGCGCTCGCGCGCTTCTCGGCTTCGGCGTCCAGCCAGTCGAAGACGTTTTCGGGGGGAACGGGAGCAGTCACACCCCGCAGTCTCGCATGCAGGGGTCGTGAGTGTTCCCGCCGGTTCTAACCGGCGTAAACACTCA
>NZ_JBHWEB010000265.1:0-1678 GCF_042734395.1 Amycolatopsis sp. NPDC059657
AGGTCAGACCGCCCCGGGACCGTCCGAGTCCCTCATCGGGGCGGTGGTGCCGGGGCCTCGTCCTTTTTTCGGGACCCGCGGTCCGACCCTGCGGGCGCCGGCCGCGTGCTGATGGGCCCGGCAGGACGTCGAGTCGACGCCCACCATCGACCAGTCGATCCGCCCGGCAAGGTCGGCGTCGGCCTGGACCGCCTGCAGGAGCCGGTCCCAGGTACCATCCGCCGACCAGCGGCGATGCCGTTCATACACGATCTTCCACGAGCCATAGCGTTCCGGCAGGTCACGCCACGGAACACCGGTGCGGACCCGGAACAGAATCCCGTTGAGCACGGTCCGGTGATCGTTCCACCGGCCGCCCCGGCCACCCAGCGAGGGCAGATGCGGCTCCAGCAGCAACCACTCTCGATTCGTCAGATCCCCCCGACCCATGACCCAACCAATGAGCGACCGGCCGGAAAGTCACATGATCCGCCGGACAGTGCCTAGGTGAGTGCAGTGATGCCCCGCTCGAACGCCCCAGCGCCCTTCCCCTTCGTGGCCGGTGTGGTCCGGGGCGTGAGCCCGAGACCTTCCAGGCGTGCGCGCTGTTCGTCGTTGAGGCTGTTCCAGCTGTGGGTTTCGGTCTGGCGGGTGGTCCAGGTGACCGCCTGGCCGCGATGCGCGCGGTCGTCTCGGCCGCGTAGCAAGCGCGTGCGGGTCGCCCCTCTGAGCGGGCGCGTTCGTGGCATGAAGCTGGGAAGCGGTTGATCGGCCGCCGTGGAGCGGCTGCGCACACCTGCTCACGGACAAATACATGCGAGACCTGGTATCTTGTGCTGCATGGTAGCCGGTGAAGCAAGTAATCAGGTTCCGGAGAAGATCGAGGTCCAGCTCCGTAAAGGGGTCCTGGAGTACTGCGTCCTGGCCCTTCTGCGAGACGGGCCCAAGTACGGGGTCGAGCTGCTGAAGGACTTGCAGGAGACCGTGCTCGCCACGAGCCCGGGCACCGTCTACCCCCTGCTTTCACGGCTCCGGCGCGACGAACTCGTCGTCACCACCTGGCAGGAGTCCTCCACCGGCCCGCCGCGCCGCTATTACGAGCTGACCGATGCGGGACGCACCGCGCTCGACTCCTTTACCGGCCTCTGGCCGGCATTCCGCGACGCCGTCGACCACCTCCTTTCGCCCCCCAACGGGCGCCGGCACAACCCCTGAGGGGCGCACCTTGAAGACCGACGACAACACCCTGGTTCGGGAGTACCTCGCGACCGTGGAACGCGAGAGCACGGCACTGCCCCCGGCAGCCCGTCAGGAACTCCTCGCCGACCTCAGCGAGCACATAGAGGTCGCGCGCGCCGAACGGCCCGGCGACGTCCGCGCGATCCTCCACGAAGTGGGTGACCCCCGCACGATCGCCAACACCGCCCTCCACGAACTCGGCCACACCACCACATCCCCCACACGCACACCGAAGCGTCACCGTTCCCCCGCCTGGCTACCGCTGCTCCTTTTGATAATCAGCACCGTGCTGCCCTACGCGGGAGACCATGTGCTCCTGAGCTGGATCAGCATAGCCATGAAGATCACGGCCGTAGTGATGGTGTGCCGCTCCCGCTACTGGACGGCAGCCCGCAAATGGGCAGGCCTCATCCTGGCCACACTCCTGCCCGCCACGATGAACGTGATCTGGTACCTGGCC
>NZ_JBHWEB010000266.1:0-1601 GCF_042734395.1 Amycolatopsis sp. NPDC059657
GGTCGTGAGTGGTACGGCCGGTTCTAACCCAATGCCACGTAGCTTAAGTTGATCTTGCTTGTGGTGTTGGGTTCTCGGCGTGGCGGCGTGGCTTGTTCCGGGTTGGGCTGTTCTGATCGTCGGTTATGAGTTCAGGTGTGACGGCCAGTCCGGATCAGGTGTCGCTGGGTGTGCTGCTGGCGGCGGTGGATCGGGATGTGATCGACACCGCGATCGCCGCGTGCGGGGTCGGGGCGAAACGTTCGGATGGAAAGCTGCCGCCGCGTGTGGTGGCGACGTTGACGATGGCGCTGTGCTTGTTCCCCGACGACGACTATGAAGAGGTCGCGACGAAGGTGACCGGGTCGTTGTCGCGGTTCGGGTGCTGGGACGCGTCGTGGACGGTCCCGACGGCCAGCGGGATCACTCAGGCCCGTAAACGCTTGGGCCCGGCGGTGATGGCGCAGGTGTTCGAGGGTGTCGCGCAGGCGGTGGCGACGTCGGACACCCGTGGCGCGTGGCTGCGGGGCTGGCGGTTGCTGGCGATCGACGGGTTCGAGGTCGACCTGCCCGACACCCCCGGCAATGCCGGCGAGTTCGGGTATGCCGGGTCGGGGAAACACCGCTCGGCATACCCGAAAGCGCGGGTAGTGGCGCTGGCCGAATGTGGCACGCACGCGTTCCTCGCCGCCCGGGTCGGGCCCTACGGCACCGGGGAACAGACCCTGGCGCAGGGGCTTTATCCGCGTCTGCTCGACGATGAGCTGCTGACCGCGGACCGGAATTTCTATAGCTGGGCCGCGTGGGACACCGCCGCCGCGACCGGCGCGGCACTGTTGTGGCGGGCGCCGACCCAGCTCGCCCTGCCGGTCGTCACAGTCCTTGCCGATGGCACCTATCTGACGGTCCTGATCAACCCGAAAGTCCGCGGCGCGGGCCGCCGCGAGCGGATTCTTGCCGCCGCCCGCGACGGGCTCGACATCCATCCTGACGAGGCGCACGTGGTCCGGGTCGTGGAATACGACATCCCCGACCGCGAGGGCAACGGCACCGGGGAACTGATCGCGCTGCTCTCGAACATCACCGACCCGGCCGACGCCCGCGCCGACGAACTCGCCGGCGCCTACGACCAGCGCTGGGAGGAGGAAACCGCCAACGACCAGCTCAAAACCCATCTGCGCGGACCAGGCAAAATCCTGCGATCAAGGCTGCCGGAGCTGGTGCACCAGGAAATCTGGGCCTGGCTGACCGTCCACTACGCCCTCAGCGTCCTCATCGCCCGCGCGGCCGAAGCCGCCGACCTCGACCCCGACCGGATCAGCTACAGCCGAGTCCTGCGCATCACCCGCCGCACCGCCACCGGCACGGCGGGCTTTTCCCCCTCAGGACTGGACTGACGCACTCCCGGCGATCCTGGCTGACATCGTCGGCAAACCCATCCCGCCACGACGGCACCGAACATGCCCACGCGCGGTGAAACGCTTACGCCACAACGCATACCGCGCCAAGACACGCACCGAACCAGCCAGCACCCACCACCCCGGCCCACCCACGATCAGACTACGCGGACTCACCCGCGCAGCCTGATCAACTTAAGCTACGTGGCATTGGGTTCTAACCGG
>NZ_JBHWEB010000267.1:0-1526 GCF_042734395.1 Amycolatopsis sp. NPDC059657
CGGTCACTAGTGCACCCTCTTCCGTGCGGGCCCTTGGAAGGGGCTTGTGGTAGGAACTAGGCGGAAGCCGGGGTGACGGCCTATGTCGGTCGCCTTTCGTGGGCCTCGATGACACTGCCGCCCCCGGCTTCCCCGGAACCGCTGATCGATGACAAAGGGACGCGCCACAGAGCGCCGGTTAGTGACCACTCGAGTGCCGGTTCCCACGCCTCCGTCTAGCGCCTGCCTGTCGTATCGAGCAGGAAGGCGACCACGTTGTCGCTGGATGACGCACAGTTCTTCGTCGGGATCGACTGGGCCGCGACCGAGCACGCGGTCTGCGTGCTGGACCGGACCGGCCGCAAGGTCGCCGCGTTCACCGTCGCCCACACCGCGGCCGGGTTCGCCGCACTGCGGACCCGGCTGGGCAAGCTCGGCGACGCCGAGCACATGCCGGTCGCGATCGAACGCCCCGACGGCCGCCTGGTGGACGCGCTGCTGCAGGCCGGACATCCGGTCGTGCCGGTCAAACCGAACGCGATCAAAACCTGGCGCGAGGCCGAGGTTCTCTCCGGCGCCAAATCCGACCCCGGCGACGCCCATGTGATCGCCGACTACCTGCGCGTGCGTGCCCACCGGCTGCGGCCCGCGGCACCGTATTCCGGTGCCACCAAAGCACTGCGCACCGTCGTGCGCACCCGCGACGACCTGGTGCACGCCCGGATCGCCGCGACCAACCAGCTCGCCGCCCTGCTCGACGCGCACTGGCCCGGAGGCAAGGCGATCTTCGCGAACATCTCCTCGGCGATCGCCCTGGCATTCCTGACGAAGTACCCGACCGCGGCGTCGGCGACCTCGCTGACCGAGAAGCGGCTGGCCGCGTTCTGCGCCGCACAGGGCTACTCGGGCAAGAAATCCGCCACCGTCCTGCTGGCCAGGCTGCGCGGCGCCCCGGCCGGAGCCACCGACCCCGATCTGGCCCGAGGCATCGCCGACGCCGTCACGGCCCAGGTCGCGGTCCTGACCGCGCTCAACGCCACGATCAAGGCCCTGGACCGCTCCATCAGCGAGAAGATGGACACCCATCCCGACGGGGAGATCTTCCGCTCCTTCCCCCGCGCCGGCACCATCAACGCCGCCCAGATCCTCACCGAATGGGGCGACGCCCGCGACGCCTTCACCGGCCCGGACGCCGTCGCGGCCTTGGCCGGGATCACCCCGGTCACCAAGGCCTCCGGCAAACAACGCGGCGTGTCTTTCCGCTGGGCCTGCAACAAACGCCTGCGCCAGGCGATCACTACCTTCGCCGCCAACAGCCGCTTCTCCAGCCCCTGGGCCGCCGACGTCTACAACCGGGCACGCGCCTCCGGCAAAGACCACCCCCACGCCACCCGCATCCTGGCCCGCGCCTGGGTCAGAGTCATCTGGCGCTGCTGGCAGGACGGCACCACCTACAACCCCACCCGCCACGGCGGCGCCCAACGAGACACCGAACAGCAGGCCGCAGCCTGACTTTGATCTTGAGGTTGACACAAGGGGTGTCATCG
>NZ_JBHWEB010000268.1:0-1517 GCF_042734395.1 Amycolatopsis sp. NPDC059657
GTAACTAGTCAGGTGGTTGCTGGGTTGGTTGGTAGCCAGGGGTTGCCGGTGATGGCGTTGTGGAGTGCGGTCAGGATGTGGATGCCGTTTTTGCGGGCGGTGGAGATGTAGGACCGCACGGTGAGCCAGGTGACGGCTCCGGTGGTGGTGCGCCAGCCGGCGAGTTTGAGTTGTGTTTTGGTCATGCGGATGTCGCGTTCGGCCTGGTTGTTGGTGAAAGGCACTCTCAGGTCGAACGCGAACCGCAGGACATCGTCACGATGTCGGTGTAGTCGTTCCAGTAAGGCCCGGGTTGTGGTTTGGCGGGGCCGGCCGCCTTTCGGGTGCCCGGTGTCGTTGCGGGCATGCAGCTTCAGCCCTGCTGCCAGGTGCTTGTCGAAGCGGGTCACCATCGGGCCCCGGACCTCAGCGGGAAGTTCGGGCAGGTCAAGTTCGCGGGCGGTGTGCGCGGCGACGTTGAGTTCGTCGAGCACCCCGATCAACAGGCCGGGCCAGTCCTGATCGGGGTTGGTTTCGGCGGCGGCGACGAGTTCACGCTGGTGGTGGGCGTTGCAGAGCGCGTGGGTGACCTCGGTGTAGGTGCGGTAAGGGTGCCAGCCGTCGTGCACCGCGATGCCGGCGAAACCGGGCAGGACACCGAACACGTCGATCGCGTCCCGGCCCCGTTTGGGATGCAGCAGATAGGTCGTCAACCACTCGGTGGAGGCCGAATGCAGCCACCATCGGACACCGGCCGCGCGCAGCGCGGTCTCATCGAAATGTGCCACCGGCGCCCGGCGCACCGCGTCTCGGGTGGCCTCGACGAACGGGTCCAGCTCTGGTGCGAGGCGGGCCAGCACGCACGAGACCCAGCCGGTGGACACCGCCATGCCCAGCACGTCGGCGAGCAGTTGCGCGGCACGGGCGATCGGGATGTGCTGATAGGTCAGCAGATACGCCGCCAGCGCGGTGACATTCGGCCCGTAACACGCCGGAGCGGTCGCCTCGGCGGGCGCGGCCGCGGTGGTCAGCACCCCGCACCGGCAACGCCGCTGATGCATGCGGTGCTCGGTCACCACCGGCACGATCTCGGGCAGGTCGTGCACCTGACGGCGCACCACATCGACGCTGGGCCGGTTCCGCAAACCCGTTCCGCAACCGGAACACGCCGACGGGACATGATCGACGACCACGTCAGGATCGTCGACCAGCTTCAGGTTCGCACCCGCCGCACCAGGTTGCTTTCCCTTGCCACGCCCGGTTCTACCGCGCAGCGACTTCGGAGCCGGTTTCGCATACACGTCCTGAGACGGCGGCTTCGACGAGTTACGCGAGTTCGTCCCCAGCTGACGTTCCAGCTCCGCAACCCGCTCGGTCATCCGGGCCAGCTCAGCCCGCAACGGCTCAATCGTCGCGATCACCGCAGCCTGAGCCACGACCAAAGCAGCAAGCTCGTCATACGACGGACGCTCACTCCCGGTCACGCGGTGATCATCGCAGAACGACGACCACCACGCGACAGAGACCTGACTAGTTAC
>NZ_JBHWEB010000269.1:0-1509 GCF_042734395.1 Amycolatopsis sp. NPDC059657
GTAACTAGTCAGGTGGTTGCTGGGTGTGTTGGTAGCCAGGGGTTTCCGGTGAGGGCGTCGCGGAGTGCGGTGAGTGTGTTGATGCCGTTTTTGCGGACGGTGGAGATGTAGGAGCGCACCGTGAGCCAGGTGGTGGCGCCGGTGGTGGTGCGCCAGCCGCCGGAGATCTTGAGTTGTGTTTTGGTCATGCGGATGTCGCGTTCGGCCTGGTTGTTGGTGAAGGGCACCGTCAGGTCGAACGCGAACCGCAGCACGTCGTCGCGGTATTTGCGGAGGCGTTCCAGTAGGGCTCGGCTGGTGCTTTGGCGGGGCCTGCCGCCTTTCGGGTGCCCGGTGTGGTTGCGGGGGTGCAGCCGCAGGCCGTCGGCGATGTGTCCGTCATATCGTCTGGTCAGAGGGGTGAGGACCTCGTCGGGGATGGTGTCGAGATGGAACTCGCGGGCCGCGTGGGCGGCGGCGTTGAGCTCGTCGAGAACCTCGCTGAGCGCGGTGTGCCACTGCTGGGCCGGGTGGGTTTCGGCGGCCGCTTGGAGTTCGCGCTGGTGGTGGGCGTTGCAGAGAGCATGGGTGACGTCGTAGGTGCGGTAGGAGTGCCAGCCGTCGTGCACCGCGATGCCGGTGAACCCATCGAGGATCCCGAACGCGTCGATCGCGTCCCGTCCGCGTTTGCCGTGCAGGAAGTAGACGGTCAACCACAGCGTGCTGGCCGAGTGCAGCCACTGGTTCTTGCCCAGCACCCGGACCCCGGTCTCGTCGAAGTGCGCCAGCGACGCCGCCCTCACCTCGGCCCGGGTCGCCTCGACGAACGGTTCCAGCGTCGGCGCGACCCGTGTGAGAACACCCGCGATCCAGCCGGTGGACACTGCCATCCCAACCACGTCGGCCAGCAGCTGCGCCGCCCGGGCCAGCGGGAGATGCTGGTAGGTCAGCAGATACGCGGCCAGCGCGGTGATGTTCGGGCCGTAACACGCCGGGGCGGTCGCCTCCGCGGGAGCGCCGGCGGTGGTCAGCACCCCGCAGGCGCAGCGTCTCTGGTGCAGCCGATGCTCAGTCACCACCGGTGTCATCTCAGGCAGGTCGTGCACCTGACGGCGCACCACGCCCACGTTCGGGCGGCGCCGCAACCCGCTGCCACACCCCGAACACGCCGACGGCACATGGTCGACCACCACGTCCGGGGCATCAACGAGCTTCAGGCTCGCCCCGGACGCACCAGGCTGTTTCCCCTTGCCCTGCCCGGTTTTCCGCCGCAACGACTTCGGAGCCGGCTTGGCGAACACGTCCTGCGACGGCGGCTTCGACGAATTCCGCGAATTGGTCTTCAGCTGCCGTTGCAGCTGCTCAACCTGAGCGGTCAGCCGCTCCACCTCGCCCCGCAACTGGACGATCGTCGCAGCCTGCGCAACAACCAGAGCAGCAAGCTCGTCATACGACGGACGCACATCCCCGGTCACGTGGTGATCATCGCAGCACCACGATCACCACGTGACAGAGACCTGACTAGTTACC
>NZ_JBHWEB010000270.1:0-1479 GCF_042734395.1 Amycolatopsis sp. NPDC059657
TAGGGCGTGGGGTGTGGTGTCAAGAGTGTTGCTGTGTAGGTGACTGTTTGTGATGGTGGTGTCCCTGGGCGTTTGGATGGGAATGGTGAGGTTGGTCGTTTTCGTGCTCGGGGGCATTGCCGTGACCTGCGATGTTGTGGGTTGGGGTTGCGTGCCGCGCGGTGTGTCGCGCGTGCGTGGCCCTCGTCGGTGGGCCCTCGGTGGGTGATGATCGTGTCGGTGGCGGTGTGCAGGGTGGCGGTGAACGACACTTGGTTGATGTCGAGGGCCGCGGCGTCGGCGCTGTCCTGGGCGAGGCGGCGTAGCGCCTGGTAGGTGATCAGGTAGGCGTAGACCTCCTGTTCGACGCCGGTGTGGGTGCGTGATCGCAGGACCCGGTTCGCGCCGCGTTGCAGGACTTTCCAGCAGTAGAACGTGGTCTCGATGATCCAGCGGCGGGCGTAGAGCTCGGTGAGTTCTTGTGCCGGGGCGTTGCGGTGGTCGGTGATGGTGGTGATCAGCCGGTAGAGCTCGGTTCGGGCGGTTCCGTCGGCGGTTCTCACGGTGATCGTCGCGTTGATCACCCGCACCGGCAGCGGATCGGGTTGGGTGCGGTAGTGCTTGCGGTGCGGGAACCGGGACAGATATGACCCGTCGGGCAGGACCTGGTGCACCGGCAGCTGGGCGTCGTTTTTGGCTCGCCATAACAGATCCGCGCCAGTCGCGGCGGCGGCGTGCCACAACGGCCACGAGTAGAAGCAGCGATCCGCCAGCAGCAGCATCCCGGCTTCTAGCCGGGTCAGCAGGTCACGCGCGAGGGTGATCTCACCGACGCCTTTGCCGCCGAACACGGCGCCGAGAAACGCGCGGGTGCCGCATTCCACCAGGCCCAGCAGCTGAAGTTTGCGGTAGCCGGACGGACCGGCTTTCCCGCCCGCACGGCCGAACAGGTGGGCGTTGCTGACGGTGTCGGGCACGTCGAGGGTGGTGCCGTCCCACGCGACCAGCCGCCACCGCCGGTACCACGCGCGGGTGTCCGCGCGGGTGGCGATCGGACCGCACGCCCAGTCCCACAACGCTCGCAGCGGCGCCACACCGAGCCGGGCCCGGGCCGCGCGCAGCGCCGCGATCCCGGGCGTCCGTGCCGGTTCGGTATCCGCACCAGCGGTCAGCGCGCCGAACACGCCGCCGTAACCACGGCCGGGAAACAACGTCAACGCCAGCACGAAATACACCACCACCCGAGCAGGCAACAGCCGCACCCGGCGCTGCGTGCGGCGAGTCTGCGCGAGGATCTCATCAATGACCTGCGGTGGAACGTAATCGGTCAACACGCCCAGATGCCCCGGCAGGAACACCGACGACGACACGGGCATGGCAGAATCAGGCACAGCGGCTCCTGGCGAAGAGTGGATCTTAGTCGACTTCTCTTCTACCAGGAGCCGCGTCTATCACAGCCTTGACACCACAACCCCAGCCCTAACTACCCGGCATTGGGTT
>NZ_JBHWEB010000271.1:0-1425 GCF_042734395.1 Amycolatopsis sp. NPDC059657
TAGTACTCCAGCTGTAGTTCGTGATCGGGTGTTGGTTGTTGGTGTCGTCGCTGGTAGTGGCATTGGCGGGCGCGGTGTTGGTGGTGTCGGCGCCAGGTTGACCAGCCGATGATGTCGATGATGGCGCGGGCTGGTTCGAGGATGAGTTTGTTGTAGAGGTGCCTGATCTCGTTGCGTGTCAACGGGATCAGGCCCACTGCTGGCGCTGTGTCGCGGGCGTGGGCAGCGGCGGTGGCGAGGAAGGCGTGGGCGAGCATCACCAGAGTGGTCCAGCGATACCAGGAGGTCCAGGTGCGGACCTGGTGCTGGTCCAGGCCGGTGAGTTCTTTGCCGGTCTGGAAGGTTTCCTCGATGGTCCAGCGTCGTCCGGCGACCCGCGCGAGCTCGGCCAACGCGACCCGGCGGGGGCTGTAGCAGCGGTAGAACGCGGTCTCGCCGGTGCGCCGGTTGCGGCGCATCAACACCCAGTGATAGCCCGTTTTCCCGGCCGGACGCAGCCGAATCCGGGCCCAGTCATAGAACCGCTGGCCTTTCGCGCCGACTCCGGCGGACAGCTTCTGCCACGCCCGTTTCCGCAGCCCCGCAGCGGCCTCATCGGCGCGGACGTTGCCCTCGGCGGTCGGAACGCGGTAGTCACACGCCACCGCCAGCACATAAGCCTGGCCCCGTTCCTCCAACGGATCACGCAGCCCGGCGGCGTCTTTGCCATAGACCTCATCCCCGGTCACCCAGGACGCCACGACACCCGAGTCGAGCGTCCGAAAGACCATTTTTCGTGCTTGGCGGGACTTCGTCGAAAACGTGATCGCGTCCGGGACCCCGGCCTTCTTCCGTCGATCCTGGTCATCGGCCCAGCTCTCGGGCAGGTAGAGCTCCCGGTCGATCAAGGTGTGCCCGCGTGAGGTCGAGTACGTCAGGAACACCGACACCTGCGAGTTCTCGATCCGACCGGCGGTGCCGGTGTATTGCCGCTGCACCCCGACAGTGCGGACGCCTTTCTTCACGTCCCCGGTCTCGTCCAGGACCAGCACCACGTCGGTGTCACCGAGGTGCTCGACCACGAAATCCCGCAGATCGTCACGAACCCCGTCCGCGTCCCATGTCGCCCGCGACAGCAGGTGCTGCATCCCGTCCGGAGTCCGGTCACCGACCTGCTCGGCGATGGTCCAGCAGTTCACCCGAGGCAGCTCGGTCAGCAGCCCGTGCACGAACCGGGCGGCACGCCGACGGGACTCCACGCGATGAAACCGGCCCGCCACCCGGGCTAGCACCTCACCCAGCAGCGATCGCCACCGACCAAGGTCTAGGCTGGTAGCCGCGGCCACCACGCGATCTTGTTTTGTCTTCACAAACACTCATGATCACCGTGGTGGCCGCACCTATTTCACCGACACGCCAGCCACATTACGAACTACAGCTGGAGTA
>NZ_JBHWEB010000272.1:0-1380 GCF_042734395.1 Amycolatopsis sp. NPDC059657
CCCACATTATAAAATCTTCACCCCCCCCCCCCCGCCCCTTGTCGCGCGCGTTTTAAACCCCCCCCCACCACCACGGCTTCGGCCATGGCGCGGTAACCCGCGTCGCCGGGGTGCAGATGATCACCGGAATCGAACTGCGCCCGCATCTTCAGCGGATCCTGCGGGTCCCGGATCGCCGCGTCGAAATCGACCACGCCGTCGAACACCCCGCTCGTGCGGATGAACTTGTTCACCGCCAGCCGGGTCGCTTCCAGCGTTTCGTCGTACACGCGCCACCCTTTGAACGGTGTCAGCGTCCCGCCCAGCACCTTGATTCCATGCGCGTGCGCACGGGTCACGAGCTGTTCATAAGCGGCCGTGATCTGAGCCGGATCGGTTTGATGCGGATCCTGCTGGATGTCGTTGATTCCCTCTAACACGATCAGTGTGCGAACGGACGTTTTAGTGAGCACATCGTCGTTGAAGCGAGCCAATGCGTTGCGCCCTGCGCCACCGGGGCCGCCGAGCAGCAGCCGGTTCGCGGAGATCCCCGAGTTCACGATGCCGAGGTTCTTCGTGCGATCGGCCAGATAGTCGGGCCAGCGCCGGTTGGTGCTCCCGGTCGAGCCGACCCCGTCGGTGATCGAATCGCCCAAAGTGACGACCGAACCGCGCGCGCCGGAGGCGCGGACATCCACTCCCGTCACGTAATGCCAGACGGCCGTGGTCTCGTTGTACGCCGTTCCCGCGGTGTCCAGCGCGTGATCGCCGTTGCGCGTGAAGAACGACGTCTGACTGGCCGCCGGGTGATACGTCACGGGCCCGGACGGCGTCGGCACATACGTGGTGACCAGCAGATCGGAGTCGGCCGGAATCGCCAGGTCGACGCTGTCGCTCTGCACCTCGGCGCCGACGGGGATCGTCACGGTCGCGCGTTTGCCGAAGGTGAGTTCCTTGACCGTGCCCGGTTTCGCGTCCGCGGTCCCGGCTCGCGCGGCGACGGCCACCGAGCTGTGCCCGATCACCAGCGGCGAGTTGCCGAACGCGTTCGACAGCGTCACGCGAGCCGACCTGCCACCCACACTGGTATGGACCACGTTGCGGATCGAGAAGTTCGGGTGGCCGTTGTCCGTGCCAGGCACCGGCCCCGCCGCCGAAGCGCCCCAGGTGCCGACCCAGGCCCCTGGATCGGGTGGTGCCGGGAATTGCGCACTCGCCTGCGCGGCGCTGAACACCACGGCGGCGGACACTCCTAAAGCGACAACGCGGATCTTGCGCACGAAACCTCCCGCAGTCGGCAACAATCCGACTATAGGAGGAAAGGGTGGGTCCTCAACCCCTGCGTTCCGTTCTGTCCGGTCTTGTCCTGCTGGGGTCGTGAGTGTTCCGGACGGTTAGAAC
>NZ_JBHWEB010000273.1:0-1319 GCF_042734395.1 Amycolatopsis sp. NPDC059657
TGAACCGCCCCGGGTTTGATGGAGGCTCCATCGTGTGAGTGAGGATGGAGTTATGGCCCGGTCTTCGAGGCACCCGCGTGAGGTGCGTGAGCGCGCGGTTGCGCTGGTGTTTGAGCAGGTAGAGCAGTATGGATCACAGTGGGAAGCGATCAAGTCCATTTCGGCGAAGGTGGGCGTCTCGGCGGAGAGCCTGCGCCGGTGGGTGCGCCAGGCTGAGGCGGATGGGGGTGCCCGGCCGGGTGCCGCGACCGCGGAGGCGGAGCGGGTCCGGGAGCTCGAGCGTGAGGTTCGTGAGTTGCGGCGGGCGAACGAGATCTTGAAGGCGGCGTCGGCTTTCTTCGCGAGGGAGCTCGACCCTCGACCGCCACGCTCGTAGCGTTCATCGCGGAGTATAAGGACCGGTTCGGAGTCGAGCCGATCTGTGCCGTGCTGACCGAGTTCGGGATCAAGATCGCTCCGTCCACCTATTACGCCGCCCGCGCGCGCCCGAAATCGGCGCGCGCGGTGCGAGATGAGGAATTGAAGAAGGAAATCCAGCGGGTGTATGACGAGAATTACCGGGTGTACGGTGCCCGGAAAATATGGTGGAAACTCAATCGCGATGGAATCACCGTGGGCCGAGGCCGGATCGAGCGGCTCATGCGCACGATGGGCCTGGCCGGCGCGGTGCGGGGAAAGACGATCCGCACCACGGTATCCGATCCCGACGGTGTCCGCGCCGCGGATCTGGTGAAACGCCAGTTCGCCGCCGGTGCGCCGAATCGCTTGTGGGTAGCGGACTTCACCTACGTCGCGACCTGGGCCGGCACCGTCTATGTCGCGTTCGCCATCGACGTGTTCTCCCGCAAGATCGTCGGCTGGCGCGCGAGCATGTCCAAGGAAACCGACCTCGTACTCGACGCCATCGAGACGGGACTACGTCAGCGGGAGTATCGGTGGCGCGAGGGACAGGACAAGCTGATCCACCATTCCGACGCTGGGAGTCAGTACACTTCTTTTCGGTTCACGCAGCATCTCATCGATTCGGGTATCGACGCGTCGATCGGCACGGTTGGTGACGCTTTGGACAACGCGCTCGCGGAATCCACCATCGGGCTTTACAAGACCGAGTTGATTAAACCGAACGGGCCATGGCACAATAAACAGGAAGTCGACGTCGCTACCGCTGCTTGGGTGGACTGGTACAACAACCAGCGGCTCCACGGAGCATGCGGCGGCCGGCCACCCGTCGAGTTCGAGACCCTGTACAAGTCAGGCGACCTGATCAGCCTGGTCGCCTGACCCCAACAACGAGTCTCTACCGAACCCGGGGCGGTTCA
>NZ_JBHWEB010000274.1:0-1205 GCF_042734395.1 Amycolatopsis sp. NPDC059657
CACAACCCCGCCCGCGTGGGGTGTTTTCTCACCGTATTGTACCACCCGGCGCCTAAAACTCACGACCCCCTTAAGCGAGCGTCAGCACTTCTGCTTGTAGAAGTACTGCGAGTTCGCGTCGAGCGTGTCCTTGGTGATCGAGTGCAGCTGTGCGGTCAGCGTGCGGGTGACCGGCTTGCCTTCGAGTGCGGCGATCGCCTGCTGGACGCCCTGCTGGCCGATGGCGGCCGGGTCCTGGGCGATGAGGCCCTGGTACTCGCCCTTCTTGAGGCCCTCGACCTCGGACGGTGAGGCGTCGAAGCCGATCAGGTTGACCGCGCCGACCTTGCCGGCGTTGCGCAGGCCGGTGGCGGCGCCCTCACCCGTGTTGAGGTTGGTGGCGAAGATGCCGACGAGGTCCGGGGTGGACGCCAGCGCCGCGGTCACCTTCGAGGCGGCCTGGTCGGGCTCGTTCTGCGTGAACTGGACGCCAGCCGACTTCAGGTTCGGGTGGCTGGCCAGCTCGTCGGTGAAGCCCTTGGCGCGGGCGTTCGTGGTGGACGTGCCCGCGATGGTGTCGAGCACCAGCACCGAGCCCGGCTTGTCGCCGACCAGCTTGGCCAGTGTCTGGGCCGCGAGCTTGCCGCCCTCGGCGTTGTCCGAGGAGATGGAGGACTCGGCGACGCTGGTGTCCTTGAGCGCGGTGTCGACCTCGATGATCTTGGCGCCGCGGGACTTGACCTGCTGGATCGGCGCGAGCATGGCCTGCGCGTCGGTCGGGGCGATGAGCAGCGCCGACGGGGGGTTCGAGCCGAGCGCGTTGACCAGCTGGGTCTGCATCGCGGCGTCGAACTTCTGGGGCGCCTGGGTGGTGAGCTCGTAGCCGGCCTTCTTGGCCTCGGCCTCGGCGCCGCACTGCATCGAGATGTAGAACGGCTCGGCCTGCACGCCGGGGATGAGCGCGAGCTTCTTGCCCGCGGCCGGCTTGGGGGAGTCGCCGCCGGAACCAGTCTGGCCGACCTGACCGGATCCGCAGGCGGTCATCAGCGCGGCGGCGGAGAACATGGCGCCCGCCACGAGAAGGGTCTTCTTCATTTCTTGCCTCACTTCATTGTGGGGGAACTAGGTCGTGGTTGTAGGGTCCAGCACCAAACCCCGCGAACAAGACCAAGAGGGAGTTTGGCGTGGGAACGCGGCGCTGGGGGATCCACACCCGCGCCGGGAGG
>NZ_JBHWEB010000275.1:0-1142 GCF_042734395.1 Amycolatopsis sp. NPDC059657
TGTACCGAAGCGGAGACTTCGAGCTTGAGCAGCGCGACCTCGCCGCCGACCGTCAGCTGGGTCTGCAGGTTGAACCCGATGGTGTTCTTCCAGCCGGTGGAGGTGTTGAGGGAGAACGTCCACGGAATCGACGACGTCGTGCCGTTGAACCACACCGGCGAGACGCACACCGACGGCAGCAGCTTCGGCTTCTCCTGGCTGGTCGTTGACCACGAGCAGTTCGAGTGGTCCTTGGCGCACCGTGCCGCCGCGTAGTCGACGGCCGCGCTCCACGCCACCTGGTAGGTGTCGGCGGGGATGGTCCACTGCTGGTACTTCGAAGCGTCGCAGTCGTTGGTGTAGACCCCGTTGTCGGTGCCGGGCGGAATCTGCGTGGTCAAGCACATGTTGTCGGACTCGTGGCGGATCATGAACGCCTTCTGCGGCGACCCGGAGACCGGCTGGAAGTACCACTTCTCGCTCGCGCGTCCATCGCAGGGCTGCTGCCGCACCTGATAGTGCGCGGCAGGCGCGTCGGCGCATTTGCCCGTGGTGTTGTTGACGATGGTGAACGACGAGACACCCGCCGCGGTGTTGACCCGCCAGCCCGTGGCGGCGCCGGGCGCCGGGTTGACGACGATCGCCACGCCGTTGTCGCGGGCGCCGTTCGGCACGTCCAGCAGGCGGCCGTTGCCGACACTGGTGAGCGTCACCTGGATCAGCGCCATGGTGCTTTCGCTGTCCTGCGATTCGGCCGAAGCCGGCGCCGGCGCGAATCCCGCGGAAACGCACAGCACCGCGAGAATGCCCGCAATCCTCCTTCCCGAGGATCTTTTGTATCTCACCGTTCTTGATGTCATCGGTAGTTCCTTTCGTGAGGTACCGGAGAATTACTTGGCGCGCCACCTACGCCAGGCCGAGGCCGAGGCACTTGCCACAGCTCCGACGGCGAGGGCCCCCGCCGTCGCCGGATCGGCGTGGCCCGCGGCGGCATCGACGATGTTGTCGATCGTCTTCACCGGCGCACCTGTTCGCTCGGTCGTGTTCGTGACCGCCGCGTTCGTTTCAGCCGCACGCGACTGCTTCCGCTCCGACGCGGCGCCGTCCTTGATGCAGGAGGCCGTGCAGAAATGACCGGGATCGCCTGCCTTGGGGCACGTGTT
>NZ_JBHWEB010000276.1:0-1123 GCF_042734395.1 Amycolatopsis sp. NPDC059657
CACGACCACCACCCGCCGAAGTAGTCGGCTGCGTCGTCGGCTCACCCGCACGACCACCACCCGCCGAAGTAGGCGACGGCTGCGTCGTCGGCTCACCCGCACGACCACCACCCGCCGAAGTAGTCGGCTGCGTCGTCGGCTCACCCGCACGACCACCACCCGCCGAAGTAGGCGACGGCTGCGTCGTCGGCTCACCCGCACGACCACCACCCGCCGAAGTAGTCGGCTGCGTCGTCGGCTCACCCGCACGACCACCACCCGCCGAAGTAGGCGACGGCTGCGTCGTCGGCTCATCCGCACGACCACCACCAGCCCCACCCGCCGTAGCAGACGAGTCCCGACCAGTCTCCGCCTGCGGCGCACCAGTTCGGCCACCACCAGCAGAAGTAGTCGGCTGAGTTGTCGACTCACCCGCACGACCACCACCCGCCGAAGTAGTCGGCTGAGTCACCGACTCACCCGCACGACCACCGGTCGATCCTGCCGGGTTCTCCGCCGTCTCTGTCAGCGGAACCGGGGTCTGGGACTGCCGGCCGGTGCCGGTGCCTTCCGAACCTGTCGGCTGGCCGCCGGTGCTCGTGCGCGTACCGCTCTGGGTGGGCACCGGGGCCGGCGTCGTGGCGGACCTGCCGGTTTGGCCCGAGCCCTGCGCGGAGTCGCTATTGAACTGGCCCTGACGCGCCGACCCACCTGCGGCCAGCCACGACGGCGGGCTTGCCTGCGGGGTTGTCGAATGGGTGAAGACCGTACCGACCGTGGTGCCGTTGGGGTCGACCACAGGTGCGCCGTGGGCAGTGCCCGGCGACAACGCCGAGAGCGGTTTGAGGTCGCCGATGGGTTTGATGTCGGGCATGTCGACATGCGGAATCTTCGGCTTGGCGTGCGCGCCACCACCGGGATCGATAGCGCCGAAGATCCCGTCCATGGCTCCGCCAGGATTATGCGTCGCCTTATTGATGATCGGATTCGACAACGCCGCAGCCGGAATCTGAAACGCGGTGTTACCCAACGGCCCGAACGCCCGCACCCCCCTCGGCAACCTCGCCCAGACATCCCGCCCGACCTTGCCCAGCGCACCCGCCAGACCCTCCGCCACACCACCCAGCGCACCACCGATCGCACC
>NZ_JBHWEB010000277.1:0-1116 GCF_042734395.1 Amycolatopsis sp. NPDC059657
CGGTTAGTCTTGGTCGCCCTTGCGGGCGTCCCTTCGCGGGCTGAAAATTGTGGGTGGCTGCCTGTTGACGTCGTGGTTCTTTGGTTGTGGTGAGGCCGTCGGTTAGTCGGGCGCCGGGAACTGCGTGGTGGGCCCTTCATTGTTGCTTCGAGCACGCGGATTAGCTTCTGCTGTGTCCCTGGTGGTTCCCCGGGCAGCCGTTGGTTGTCTGGGGAGCTGCTGGAGGTGTGTGGTGTTGAAGCAGACCGAGGACCATGAGGAGATCATCGAGCGGGTCGCGGCGATCGATGTCGGCAAAGCCGAGGTGATGTGCTGTGTGCGGGTGCCCGACGAGGTGCGTCCGGGGCAGCGGTTGCAGGAGGTTGTTCCGTATTCGACGATGACGCGGTCGTTGCTGCTGCTCTCGGATCGGCTGGCGGAGCTCGGTGTCACCCGGGTGGTGATGGAGGCGACGTCGGATTATTGGAAACCGGTGTTCTATGCGCTGGAGCGCCCGGGCAGGCAGGTGTGGCTGGTCAACGCCCGTGATGTGAAACATCTGCCGGGGCGGCCCAAGACCGACCGGCTGGACGCGGTGTGGCTGGCGAAGGTCGCTGAGCGGCAGATGCTGCGGCCGAGTTTCGTGCCTCCGCCCGAGGTTCGTAGGTTGCGGGACCTGACCCGGTATCGCGCTGATTTGATCCGGACGCGCACGAGTGAGAAGAACCGGGTGGAGAAGCTGCTCGAGGATGCCTGCATCAAGCTTTCGGTGGTGGCGTCGGATATTTTCGGCGTGTCGGGGCGAGCGATGATGGCGCAGCTGATCGACGGGCAGCGCAACGCCGCGCGGTTGGCGCAGCTGGCGAAGGCCGGGATGCGCCGCAAGATCCCGGTTCTGGAAGAGGCGTTGACAGGCCGGTTCACCGACCATCACGCGTTCCTGCTGGCGACGATGCTGCGCCGGATCGACGGTATCGACGCCGACATCGAGGCGGTGGAGACCGAGATCGAGCAGGCGCTGGCCCCTTTCTTGGCGGCGGTGGCCCGGCTCGATGAGATCATCGGTGTTGGTGTCACCGCTGCCTCGGTGATCATCGCCGAGATCGGCGTGGACATGACCCGGTTCCCCACCCCCGC
>NZ_JBHWEB010000278.1:0-1114 GCF_042734395.1 Amycolatopsis sp. NPDC059657
TATTGATCCGTAAGGCAAATATGGCATGATCGTGGTGTGAACGCGAAGGTTCGGGTGACGGATGCGCGGCGGCTTTCCCAGCAATCGCAGGAGGATCTGCGGCAGCGGGTGGTCGCCGCGGTCCAGTCAGGTCGCACTCAGGTTGAGGCGGCGGAGCTGTTCGGGGTGTCGCTGCGATCGGTGACGCGGTGGTGGACAGCGTTTCAACGCAACGGAAATCGGGCGTTGTATGCCAGGAAACGTGGTCGTCAGGCCGGCGAGCAGAAGGCGCTGGACGCGAAGCAGCAGGCGCGGTTGCGGCGGGCGGTGCTGGGCAGGTATCCGGACCAGATTCAGCTGGTGGGGCTGGTGTGGACCCGCGGTCTGGTCGCGGAC
Source organism: Amycolatopsis sp. NPDC059657 (assembly GCF_042734395.1). Classification (NCBI taxonomy): domain Bacteria; kingdom Bacillati; phylum Actinomycetota; class Actinomycetes; order Pseudonocardiales; family Pseudonocardiaceae; genus Amycolatopsis; species Amycolatopsis sp. NPDC059657. The sequence continues at coordinate 376 of NZ_JBHWEB010000278.1, forward strand.
CTGGTGAAACGCTGGTTCGGGCTGGACTTGTCACGGGTGACGATCGGGAAGTACTTGCGCTCGTGGGGCTTCTCGCCGCAGAAGCCGGTGCAGGTGGCGTACGAGAAAAATCCGGAGAAGGTCGCCGAGTGGCTCGAGCAGCGGTATCCCGCGATCGCGGCGAGGGCGAAGCGGGAGAAGGCCGTGATCCTGTGGCTGGACCAGACTGGGCTGCGCTCGGACGCCTCGGTCGTGGCCACGTGGGCGCCGGTCGGGAAGACCCCGGTGGTGCCCAATAGCGGCAAGCGGTTCACCGTCAACGCGATGGCCGCGATCAGCAACAAAGGCGAGCTCTACTTCACCGTGTTCGAGGGCGGGTTCAACGTCCAGGTGATGATCGAGTTCCTCGATCGGCTGGTGCGTCACGTCGACCGCAAGATCCACCTGATCGTGGACGGGCACCCCTCACACCGCGCGATCCTGCTCAAAGACTGGCTCGCCAAGCGGGCCGAGCGGATCGAGATGCACTTCCTGCCCGGCTACAGCCCCGAACTCAACCCCGTCGAACTGCTCAACGGCGACCTCAAACACCACGTCACCGCAACACAAAGCCCCCGCACCCAGCAGGAACTGGCGGCAGGCGCACGCACCCACCTGCGCCGCCGCCAGAACCAACCCGACCACGTGAAAGCCTTCTTCGGCAAGGAAGAAGTCCGCTACGCCGCAGACTGACACGCCATATTTGCCTTACGGATCAATA
>NZ_JBHWEB010000279.1:0-1098 GCF_042734395.1 Amycolatopsis sp. NPDC059657
TGGCCACGACCGCGCTGAGCAGGCTGGCCGCGGCCGTGCCGCTGCTGCCCGGCGCCGACCGGCTGGCGATCGTCGATCTGGACTCCAAACTCACCCGGGTGTTCGGCCGCACCAAGGCGGGCGCGAAATTCGGCCACAAAAAGGTCCGTGGCCTGGATTTCCTAGCCGCCACCGTGGCCACGCCCGGGCACGCACCGGTGATCGCGGCGACCCGGCTGCGCGGCGGCAACGCCGACACCCGCCGCAACGCGACCACATTCGCCAACCGGGCGGTGCGCAGCGCCCGCGAGGCCGGCGCCACCGGCACGATCATCGTGCGCGGCGATTCCGGGTTCTACGTCGGCGAACTCATCGCCGCGCTGACCGCGCAGGGTGTGCTGTTCTCCGTCACCGCCCGCCAGAGCAAAGGCCTGCTCCGCGTCATCGCCGCGATCGACGAGAACTTGTGGACCCCGATCACCTACGACACCCCGGTCTATGACGAGCACACCGGCGAAGCCATCCACACCGCGCAAATCGCCGAGACCACCCACACCGCCTTCACAAACCCGACCACCAACCCCGGGCAGAAAACCACCGCCCGGCTCATCGTGCGCCGCACCCGCGCCACCGCGATCACCGAACAGGGCGAACTGTTCACCACCTGGCGCTACCACGCGATCTTCACCAACTCCGACCTCGGCACACTCGCCGCCGAAACCCAGCACCGCGCCCGCGCCGGAGCGATCGAGCACGTCTTCGCCGACCTCGAAAGCTCAGCCCTGGCCCACTTCCCCAGCGCGCACTTTCACGCCAACGCCGCCTGGCTCACCCTCGCCGCACTGGCCCACAACCTCACCCGCGCCGCGGGCGTGCTCGCCGGCGGCGAACACGCCCGCGCCCGGATCCCCACCCTGCGCAGACAGCTCATCGCCATCCCCGCCCGCATCACCCACACCGCCCGCACACTCACCCTGCGACTGCCCACGAACTGGCGCTGGCAACACAACTACCAGCGCCTGTTCACCGCCACACACACCCGAACAGCCTGACCCACACCCCTACGACCAGACCACAGTGGACACACCGGATGCGACGCCGGACACCCCACCACGCCCA
>NZ_JBHWEB010000280.1:0-1076 GCF_042734395.1 Amycolatopsis sp. NPDC059657
GACACCCGCGTCGACCTGCACACCGCCGACACCTGGCACCGCGGCCACGCCATCATCGAACAGGTCTTCGCCGACCTGCACGACGCCGCCCTGGCACATTTCCCCTCTGGCCGCTTCGCGGCGAACCAGGCCTGGCTCACCCTCGCCTGCCTCACCCACAACCTCCTGCGCGCCGCAGGCTGCCTGACCAGCATGTTTCACGCCAAAGCCCGCACCGCCACCCTCCGCAGACAGCTGATCAACATCCCCGCCCGCATCACCACCACCGCCCGCCGCATCACCCTGCGACTACCCGCGAACTGGCCCTGGCAGCACCACTACCAGGGCCTCTTCGACATCACCTGCCGAACAGCCTGACCCCCGCACCCCGACAACCGGACCACAGTGGACACACCGGATGCGACGCCGGTCGAATCCCCCTGCCCACCCACCAACCACAAGATCAACAACCACGAAAACGATCACCCAAAGCCAGCCGGTGGATCCAGGCTCAGCGTCCTGAAACCGCGATTCGCAAGTCCGGCGGGTGTCGCGCTCAACATCCGGGAACTTCGGCGGCGACGCGGACGACTGTGTGGGACATGCGCATGAACAGCATCGCGGTAGGGATGGCCGCGGTTGCGGGACTGGTGTGTGTCGTTGTCGTGGTGCTCGTCGCGGGGAACGTGTACGCGCCGCTCGGGGACTCCGATCCCGGCTTGGTGACCACCATGGCCGCCGCCGGTGTACGGTTCCTCGCGACGGGCGCAGGCGTGGTCACGACCGGCGCGCTCGCGTTCGCGGCGTTCGTCGTGCCCCGAGCCGCGAAGCACGGAGAAGCGCTGACCGCGGACGCGTTCGCCGCGGTCCGCACGGCCGCCGTCGCGGCTCCCGTGTGGATCGCCGCCGCGGCCGCGATGGTCCCGTTGTCCGCCGCGGAGTCGACGGGCCAGCCGCTCGGTGCGGTGCTTCCCGCGCTCCCCGTGGTGATCGACGCCGCCGAGGAGCCGAAGGCCTGGCTGTGCGTGCTCGCGGTGGCGGTGATCGTCGCCGTGGGCACGCGGGTGACGCTGGCCTGGCCGCCGCTGGTCCTGTGG
>NZ_JBHWEB010000281.1:0-1030 GCF_042734395.1 Amycolatopsis sp. NPDC059657
CCGGTTTTGGCGTGGGCGTCGTAGCGTTGCTGGGGTGTCTGGCCGTTGAGGCTTTGGTGGCGGCGGTTGTTGTAGATGGTGCGGTATTGCTGCAGAAGTTGTTGCAGTTCGGTGAGATTCTCCGCCGCGGGGCGGGCGCGGAGCCATTTTCGCAGGGTCTGGTGGACGCGTTCGTTTTTCCCGCAGGTCTGCGGGTGGCGGGCTGAGGAGGCGATGCTGGTGATGCCGCGTTCGGCGAGGTGGCGTTCGAGTTCGACCATGCGGCCGCGGAGTTTGCCGGAGAACGCCAATCCGTTGTCGGACAGTATTTTCACGGGCAGGCCGTAGCCGTCGAACGCCTGCTGCAGCGCTGTCCAGGTGTCGGTGCCGTTCTCGCTGGCCGCGGCGTAGGAGCCGACGTCGAGGCGGGAGTGGTCGTCGAGGATCTGGATGATGCACACTTTCTGCCCGTCGGCGAGGTAGTGCTCCATGCCGTCGATCTGCCAGCAGCCGTTGGGGTCGGCGAACTCGAACCGGCGCCGGGTCCGGGGTTTCTTGCGGGGGTCGGGCGTGATGTGGCCGTGCTCGCGCAGGATCCGGTAGACCGACGACGGTGAGGGCAGGGGCAGCATCCCGGCGTCTTCGAGCCGCCAGCGGATGCTGATCGGCCCGTTGTCGAGGCCTTCGTCGGCCAGTTCCTTGCGGGCACGCAGCACCGCCTCGGCCACCTCCGCCGGCAACGCCGTCGGATGGTGCTTCGGGGCGGTGCTGCGCCGGGTGAACCCCGCCGCTCCCTCTGCCCGGAACCGGGTCACATAGTGATAGAACCGGTCCCGCGACACTCCGTGCTCGCGGCAGAACCCCGACACGTTGATCTTCTCGCCCGCGGCCGCCCTCGCGACCATGGCGACGAACTCAGGATCCATCGAAAACCCTGCTCTGCCCATCGCCGCATGATCACCACAACACCCCTGGTCACCACGCCGACAGGCCGGTCAGTGTCTGTGAGGTCCTGAAACATCAACTGTCCGGGAAGTCCTGAAAACAGACA